>CAVIUL010000042.1:0-11165 GCA_963645885.1 bacterium
TAAAATGAAGTAGAGTAACGAAAATAAACATGATTCCCATATCCATAAGAAGTGTCGCAATTCTAGAACCATAGAAGCTAGCAGCTTCTTTTAATTTATCAGTACGTTTACTTTTAAAAACAAATATTCTGTTAGCAAAGTAAGCAAATGTAACACAGAAAATCCATGAAATAATATTAGCAAGTTGTAACTGAACAGCATTATCAGGATTTAAGAATGTATATACACAAAAATAATACGTACCTAAACTAACAACTGTAGTTAAACCACCTACTATTAAATAGTTAATAATTTCTTCGTATTTTTTATATAACTTCCAAACTTTATTAAATAACTTTTTCATATTATAAGAAATCCTCATCAAAACCTATACGTTCACGAGTTATAAATATTGGTCTTCTCTTAGTTTCATTATATGTTTTACCTAAGTATTCACCAAGTATTCCTAAGAATATTAATTGAATTCCGCCTAAGAATAACATAACACACATAAGTGATGCATATCCAGGAGTATCTATACCAGTAGTAAATGTCTTAATAAGTATAACAATTAAATAGATAAATGCTATAAAACTTGTAAGCACGCCAGTATAAGTAGCAAATCTAAGTGGTTTAGTACTAAAACTAACTATGCCATCAAAGGCATAATTTAAAAGTTTAAATTTACTCCATTTAGAAACTCCAGCTTTTCTTTCTTTAACTTTATATGAGTCATAATAAGTTCTAAATCCTACATAACTAAATATACCTTTAGAAAATCTATTTCTTTCACTCATCTCAAGTATAGCTTCAACTACATTTCTTCTAAACATTCTAAAATCAGATGCACCATCAACTATTTCCATATTTGAAAGTTTACCCATTAATTTATAGAACATTCTTTGTAGTCCTCTTTTTTTCTTTTGCTTTTGACACATACATACAGCATCATATTGATCATTTTCTCTTAAAAAGTCATACATTTTAACTAAATAAGCAGGATCTTGTTGTAAATCACAATCAATAATACAAGCATAATCAGCTTTAGAGTATAAAAAGCCTGCATACATTGCAGCTTCTTTTCCAAAGTTCTTAGAAAAACTAATTATTTTAACATTTTCATCATCTTTTTTATGTAGTTCTTTTAACTTTTGTAATGTTTTATCTTTTGAACCATCATCTATAAATATAAAATTATGCTTAATCCCTTTTAAAGTTTCATTAACTGCATCATAAAAATTGAAAATATTATCTTCTTCATTATATGCAGGTACAATAATATCTAATTTCATTTAATTCCTAACTCCTAATATCCTAATTTTCCATCAAGACTTTCATCATCATTAACCCAATCTTGAACATCTATTTCTCTATATTTATCTTTACTATCTCTTACTATTACTTTTGCTATACCACTATTTATAACAACTCTTTTACACATTGAACAACTAGAAGAGTTTTCTACATATTCACCAGTTTTAGAATCTTTTCCAACCATATATAGTGTAGCTCCAATCATATCTTTTCTAGGTGCTGATATAATAGCATTTTGTTCAGCATGAACACTTCTACATAATTCATATCTTTCACCACGAGGAATATTAAGTTTTTCACGAACACAATAGCCTAAATCATCACAGTTCTTTCTTCCTCTAGGTGCACCATTATAACCAGTAGATATGATTTCATCATTCTTAACAATAACAGCTCCCCATTTTTTTCTAAGACATGTTGCTCTTTCTAAAGTTGCTTCTGCTATATCTAAATAATAATTATTTTTATCAATTCTTTCCATACTAAAACCTCTATAAACATTTTATCATAAAATTTCACAAAAAAATATATTTTAAATCAAACTTGTAATTTCTTTACTGAATGATATAATTATTATAGTAAAGTAGGGAGTAAAAATGAAAAATTATATTAAAAGAATATTAAAAAAAAGTAAAAAAGAAATAATAATAGAAGTATTTGTATGTATTGTATTAAGAGCAATTCTATTATTAAACCCAATTTTATATAGTGAAGCAGTAAATTCAATATCAGCAAGTTCTTATGAAAGAGCAATTAGTATTCTTATTATATATATAATTTCAATAAGTATTTATAAACTATTTGAATATTTTAGACAGTATTCTTTTTATAACGTTTATAATAAAATATATAAAGAAAGTACTAGTATCGGACTTCAATACACAAATGATAATTCAATATTTAGTTTATCAAGATTTAGTGCAGGAGAGTACCTAAATATAATGAGTACTGATATAGATATAATTTGTAGTTTTATAACAAATGGTATCTATAGAATAATTCAACTTCTTGAATTCTCTGTTATTTATTATTATTTCTTTAACGTTAATATTAATTTATTCTTTATAACAGTAGCGTTTTCCCTAGTAGTTTTAATTTTTATAGTTATATCAGGAAATAAAATACAAGTATACAACAAAGAAAGAAAAGAAAATTATGACAAAAAAACAAGTGCTGTAAATGATGTATTCTCAGGTATAAAAGAAATAAAAGGATTTAACCTTAGTAAAAATATTAATGGTAAAGTAAATAATGAAACAAATAAATATGTTCAATCAAATAAAAAATATACAGTTATATATTATGCAATAAATATTGTTGCTGTTTATGTATTTGAAATTCTTAGATTAGCAGTTTTCATCTATGGTGTTTATGAAATTGCGAAAGGAAGAATGGAACTTGGAATATTATTAGTAATATATAGTTATTATCAAAAAATTATTGATAATTTCTCATTAGTTTCAACATTAAATCTAGAATATAAAAACTTTAAAATATCACTTCAAAGATTAAATAAATTATTTGAATATGCTAAAGAAAACAAAGAAAACGATGTAACAATAGAAGACCCTAAAGGAGAAATTGAGTTTAATCATGTTCTTTATGGTTATAGACATGACCCTATGCTTAGTGACTTTAGTATAAAAGTAAATCCTAAATCAATTACTGCTATAACAGGTAAAACTGGTAGTGGAAAAACTGGTATATTTGACTTACTTATGAAAATGAATAGACAAATACAAGGAAGTATAATGATAGATGGAATAGATATATCATCTATAGGAGACTCAAATTATTATAATTTAGTATCCATCGCAAGAAAAAGCCCATTCTTCTTTAACTGTAGTATAAAAGATAATCTTATGATGATTGGTAAAAGTGAAGAAGAAATGGAAGAGGTATGTAAACAAGTGGGAGTGCATGATGCAATCATGAGTCTTGAGAAAGGATATGATACAGTAATAAACAATAATACAAAACTATTATCATCATCTCAAAAGAGACTTCTAGCTATCGCAAGAGTACTACTTAAAGATACCAAAATATTCTTATTTGACGAAATAATTGAAACATTAGATAAAGAAAACAGAACAAATATTATGAAAATCTTAAAAGAAAAAAAGAAAGATCATACAATAATGATAATTTCAAGAGATAAAAAAATATTAAAAGTAGTAGATAATATAGTATTAATTGATAGTGGAATCTTACAAGCAACAGGTACACATGAAGAATTATCTAAAACAAATGATTTATATAAAGAAATAAGTTAAATACCTTAATTGGTATTTTTTCTTTTGCATGTTAATAAACTTTACTAGAGGAACTATGAGAACAAATATTAAAACAGGACTAAGCAGTAAAGAAGTAATAAATAGAAGAAATAAATATGGAAGTAATAAACTGACATCTAAAGGAAAAAATTCATTTTTCAAACTTGTTATTGAATCTTTAAGTGATCCAATTATTAAAATATTATTAATTGCACTTGCAATAAAAGTTATTTTTTTATTTAAAGATTCTGATATTTATGAAACAGTTGGTATATTTATAGCAATCTTTTTAGCAACTATCATTTCCAGTTTATCAGAATATGGAAGTGAAAAAGCATTCGAAAAATTGAATGAAGAAAATTCAATAATAAAAGTTAAAGTACTTAGAAATTCAAAAAGAGAAACAATTAACATTGATGAATTAGTTGTAGGGGATATTGTATATCTTGAAAGTGGAGATAAAGTACCAGCGGATGCTATTATATTAAAAGGTGAATTATACATTGATGAAAGTATATTAACTGGTGAAACAAAAGAAAGACATGCAAGCACTAATGATGACATTTATATGGGTTCAATAATAACTGATAAAAGTGCAGTTATTGAAATAAAAAAAGTAGGGGATAAAACTTTTTATGGAAAGATTGCTAATGACATACAGGAAAAACCAATAGAAAGTCCATTAAAATCAAGATTAAGAGTACTTGCCAAGCAAATAAGTAGATTAGGTTATACAGCAGCTTTATTAATACTTATATCTTATATGTTTAACGCAGTAGTTGTTTCAAATAATTTTAATTTAGAAAGAATACTTGAATTCAAAGACTTTTCATCACATCTTTTATATGCATTAACATTGAGTGTAGCAGTAGTGGTAATGGCTGTGCCAGAAGGACTTCCAATGATGATAACATTAGTACTTTCATCAAATATGAAAAGACTATTAAAAAGAAACGTATTAGTTAGAAAACTAGTTGGAATAGAAACAGCCGGTTCTCTAAATATTTTATTCACAGATAAAACTGGCACATTAACAGAAGGAAAACTAAGTGTAGAATCTTATGTAGATGCAGAATTAAACACTTACAAAAGTATAAACAACTTATTAACAAAAAATTATGAATTAATTTATCAATCATTAGTTTATAACAATGCATCATTTTTAAATAATGGCATTCCAGAAGGAGGAAATACAACAGATAGAGCAATATTATCATATGTAGGAAATGATGATAAAACTAAGTATAAAATATTAAAAGTGGAAGAATTTAATTCTAAATTAAAATATTCAAGCGTTGAAACTAACTACAATAATGGTACCATTTTTATAAAAGGCGCATATGAAAAAGTAATTGAAAAATGTACAAAATATCATAAAGAAGATGGAACCGTAAGAGTATTAATAGATAAAAAGAATATAGAAAACTATATAAATAAAAAAACAAGTGAAGGAAAACGTGCTTTAGCTTTAGCATACAAAGACAATTCATCAAATGGATATATATTACTTGGCTTTATATTTTTAAAAGATAATATAAGAAAAGAAGCGTACGAAGGAATTAACAAAATAAAGAAAGCTGGTATTCAAGTAGTAATGGTAACAGGGGATGCTAAAAACACTGCTGTTTCTATAGCAAAAGAATTAAAGATAATAGATAGTAATACTAACAAGTTATTAACAAGTGAAGAGTTTAACAATTTAACAGATGAAGAGGTTAAAAAGATACTTCCGAATTTAAGAGTTTTAAGTAGAAGTCTTCCACAAGATAAAAATCGTTTAGTTAGACTTGCTCAAGAATTAAATTTAATAGTTGGAATGACTGGAGATGGAATAAATGATGCACCAGCGCTAAAAAAAGCAGATGTAGGATTCTCAATGGGAAGTGGTACTGAAATAGCAAAAGAGACAAGTGATATAGTAATAATTGATAACAATATATTATCAATATCAGTAGCTATTTTATATGGAAGAACAATATTTAAAAGTATAAGAAAATTTATAATATTTCAACTAAGTGTTAATATTTGTGCAGTATTATTAAGTATAATAGGTCCGTTCATAGGAATATTATCCCCGATAACTATAATACAAATGTTATGGATAAATATGGTTATGGACACATTCGCAGGATTAGCTTTCTCATACGAACCAGCGCTTGAAGAATATATGGAAGAGCCACCTAAAAAAAGAGACGAAAAAATCATAAATAAATACATGACAAATCAAATACTGTTTAATGGAATATATTCATCACTTCTATGTATATGGTTTCTAAAATCAAAATTTATTTACGAAATTTATAGAGTAGATCCTACAAATAAATATTTACTAACAGCATTCTTTGGCTTATTTATTTTTATAGCAATCTTTAATGCATTCAATTCAAGAACATATAGATTAAACATATTATCAAACATACTAAAAAACAAAATATTTATAATAATTATTACATTTATAGCAATAGTACAAATAATCTTAATATATTATGGCGGGGAAGTATTTAGGACAACTGGTCTTACTATATATGAATTTGAAGTCATGATTTTGCTTGCATTTTCAATAATACCTTTTGATATTTTAAGAAAAATAATATTAAAGAAAAATAAAATAGCTAGAACAATCTAACTATTTTTTCTTTTTGGTTAATCTGGCCTCTCTATTAAATTCGCCTCTCATAAGAGATAGCTCTATACTTCTTTGATTGCAATATTGAACTAGCTCTTCAAACTCTTCTTGTACGAAATCACATGGCATATCTTTAAAATAAAATTGATGAAATAAATATTGATCATAAAAGTCAGGATATCTTCTTAAAGGATCACTAGCATGTGCATACTCAGTATATCCAAGTCCAGCATGTAGAGAAGGGGTTGCAGAATATTTACTTTCTAGATATATATTAGCTAATATTTTTTTTGTGTAATCATCCACATACATTCCCATATCTTCAATTGTTTTAGTAATATATTCTTCATCTTGAACTCTATAGATAAATGGTATTCCTTCTTCTTTAGCAGTTCTAGCAGTAAGAAGATTATATAAACCCATAAACTCGCGGACAATAACATCACTTTTTAATTTTCTAAAATTATCTAATTTCTTACTTTGTTCCTTTTTCTCCCAGTATTGTTCTTTTCTAACATTTCTCTTTTCTAACGCACGAGCTAACATTAGAAGATCAAGAATACTTCTTTCTAATTCATCACTACCTATGTGATTTAGAATGGCTTCACTTTGTAAATAAGTCAAATTTCGACTTACTATTATATTATTTTTTTCAATATAATAATCTAAGATTTCACCAGAATCATTTAGCACTACATATAAAGTAATAGCTCTTCTAGTTTTACCCTCGTTTAGTGACAATTCACTTTCTACTTTACTAGGAAACATTCTTGTTCTAGTCCCACTCATATACTTGCATTCGTAGTTATTTCTAGCATTTAAATCAAGATCACTATTCTTTTCAATAGCCGCAGCTGCATCAGCAACATGAATTCCAACTATATATTTATTTCCATCTTTTCTAACACTTAATCCATCATCTCTTAAGAAAGTTTTATTCCCATCGATAGAAATTATAATGTCATTACAATCTTTTTTACCTGGTTTGATAAGAGGACCATTTGGAATATTAGTCATTATTCCATACTTTTCTAAAATTTCATCAGTACTTAAACCTCTTTTAACTCCATTTATTATTAAATATATTTCATAACTAAATAAATTGTTTTTACTAGTAGAATTATGTAGATGTCTTAAATATTTATCTTTATTAACTTTAGATGTATAAAGAAGTTTTAATAAAGTTATATAGTAATATACATCTCTACTTTCAGTTTCTAAAGCTATCATTGCTTTAAAGAAAACATAATCAAATAATTCGTTATTCTTTTTTGTTAAAGCTTCTTTATTTATATTTAAAAACTTTTTGATAATATCTATATCTTCTTTGTTATCAATTAATTTTCTAATCAAAGTAACTAAAGCATCCGCATCAATATTTTTATCTAAAACAACTTCATCTAATTGATTAGCTGCATCTAAAAGTGTAGAATTACTATTGTTTTTTAAAAAAGCTAATATAGGCTCTCTTAATTTTTTAATTCTTTTTCTATTTATTTCAACTTCGTCTTTATTAAAATTTAATTTATCACAAAGAATACAAAATAAATCTACTCCGTTTTTTATAATAGCTGTGTGGTACTCATCATTAATTATATTATTAACATTGGTTTGTAAAGCTCTGTATGCATCTCTCAACATTTGTGTCATATTAACTTGGCAATCATCCATATAGTTTTTAATAGCTTCGTCAGTAAAATTGCCATAAAGAATAAAATTAAATATTCTTGCATCAGAACTCATAGGCTTCCCACTTTCTAACTTAATAATAACATAATATATAAAAAAATACCAAGGTTTTTAAATGTTATGATATAATTTATTTAGGAGTGATAAAATGTATAAAATAAAGAAATTAATACTATATATAATTACATTGGCATTTCTTGTGTTATCAGGAATAGAACTTTTCAAATATTTTTATGTTGATACTACATTATATGGTGTTATCTATCTTTTGGTTAATTTAATTATATTATTCTTTCTAATTCCAGTCACTTACAATTATAAAAGAAATTTTTCAAAGGCTAGAATAAGTAAACTAATAATAATTTTAATCATAGGCATTTTTAATTCATACATTTTAGATAAGATCGTTATTAGTAATATGTCATACGTAGATTCATCAACTGTATATCTAAATTCAATATTTGTATGTAAAAATATATTAAAGGGAATTGTTTATGGTTCTCTTATAGTATTTACATTCTTTGAATCAAAACTAAACAAAAAGATATCAAAATTAATAAAAAATATTAAAAAAGTTGATTTTTCTAAATAGTTGTGGTATATATGCATCGAAAAGTTGATAAGGTAAATATGGAAAAGATTGACAAAATGTAGATTTTGTGGTATAATACAAGACATGTTTACAAGGGGGGGTAAATAAAATGAATGAAAGTTTAGTAAAAGCAATCAAATCAACAATGAGTTCACAAGCAAAAACATTTAATGAATTACAAAAAGAATATGAAATGGTTGTAAAGATGGAACCAAAAAATATTCAAGCACAAAATGAAATAGCAATTAAAGCACAAGGAGTTTATAAAGATTTCAATACTGCAAAAGTAGAATTAGCAAAATATGAAAAAACTTATAGTGAATATGTTAATTTATGTGGAGCACAAAGTATTGAATCAGATAAAGAAAAATCAAAAGAATTAGATAAAGCTGTTTCTGAAGCATATGACAAACTTGTAAAACTTGAAGATGATTTAGCTGAAAAATATAAAGTAACAATTGAAAGAGAAGTTGAACCAACTGAGGAAGATGAAGAAGAATATACTTCTGAAAAACCAAAAAAAGGAACTGCTAAAAAAGTTATCGCTGGTGCGTTAGCATTTGTAGCTGCTGTAGGTTTAGGATATGGACTTAGAGGATGTACTGATACAAGAATGGCAAATGATAATACAGCAATCGTTGATACAACAACTCAAGAAGAAAAAGAACCAGGAGAATATGGAACTTTCTTAGATGTTACAGATGACGAACAAGTAAATGCGAGAGCTAATTACTTATATAATACATATTTTGAACAATTCAGAAGTAAATTAACTCCAACTGAACAAGAAATGATTACTCCAGAAAAAATAGCTAACATTATTAGAGTAGCTAACGGAGAACTTCCATTAGATTCAGAAGGAAATAGATATTATGATGCAAATTTAACTGATGATTATATTCAAGCATTAACAAAAATAACTGCTGATCTTCCATCATCACCAGCACTTGATAAAATTTATAACGTTCCAACTCACTTATTTGCTGTAGATGGTAGCGACTTATCAAACTTCATGATGAAATATGATGAAGATTATGCTAATATAGCTGATGCTAGAAATAATCGTGATGGAGAAAAAGCTCAAGCTTCAATCGCATCATTAGGACAAAAGTTATGGTATGAATGGTCACTTCAAGGTATGAACTATGAAATAGATGGTAAGATGACTGATTACAAGAGTCCATTTGATTTACCTGCTGCACAAAGAGCATTAGCACTAAATGCATCAGTTGCAAAATATGGACCATATGTATTTGAATATAATTTAAATGCAATGCAACCAGTATGTATAGATGCTTGTGTTGATTATTATTCAAAAACAATGAAACAATTAACTGTAAATGAAATCTTCGTTGGTGTAACAAGTGGTGAATATGACACAGTTATAGCAAAAGCTGCTGGAATCGAAGTTGATAAAGAACCAGATTCAATAGCTTTTGATCAAGACTTAAGAGATCAACTAGAATTTAAATATAGAGAATTAAAACAAATGACTTTAAAATAATTAAAAGGGGGAAAAAGTTATGTATAGTAATGAAAGAGGATCTAGATTTAGTATACTTGATATAATTGTTAAATTAATTTTTGCAGCATTGTTTATCTTTATATTAATTTGGTTATTCGAAAAGAATGTTCCAAATATGAAAGCATTCTATAGTAATGTTTTTAGAGAAAATATTAAATATATGCAAGAAGCTGGTGAAAGTTATTTCACAGATGACAAGTTACCAAAAGAAATCGGAGATACAAATAGAATATCACTTGCTGATATGTTTGATAAAAAATTAGTATTACCATTTGTTGATGAGGATGGTAATTCATGTAACCAATATGATTCATATGTAAGTGTTACAAAAACTGACAATGGTTATGAATTAAAAACAAACCTAGTATGTAATAAAGAAAGTGATTATACTGTAAAAATTCTAGGATGTCATAATTATTGTAAAGATGCATTATGTTCTAAAACTTGTAGTGTTGAACAAATTACAGAATATAAATACAAAAAATTAAGTAGTGTTACTACTTATAAATGTCCAAGTGGATATAAAAAATCTGGTAAATATTGTGTTAAAAGTAAATTAGTTGATTCTAAATCAGCAAATAAAACAACAACATCTACAAAAGTTATAACTATTGATGCTACTAAAGTAATCGATAGTGGAACTAAAAAATTATTAGAAACTATCAAAGTTAAGAATAATGATACTTATGAAAAAGTTTATATAAATACAATTAAAGAAACAACATCAGGAACAACAACAACAACTAAAGTTTATGTTGACCCAATTAAATCAACAAGTAGCGGTAGTACATCTACTGTTAAAGAAGCATATAGTTGTCAAAAAACAAAAACTGTAAGAGAATCTTATGATTGCACAAAATACAAAACTGAAACTCAATGTACTACAAAATATAAACAAGAAGCATATAGTTGTCAAAAAACAAAAACTGTAAGAGAATCTTATGATTGCACAAAATACAAAACTGAAACTCAATGTACTACAAAATATAAACAAGAAGCATATAGTTGTCAAAAAACAAAAACTGTAAGAGAATCTTATGATTGCACAAAATACAAAACTGAAACTCAATGTACTACAAAATATAAACAAGAAGCATATAGTTGTCAATGTTCAACTAAATATGTAGGTGGTGTATATAAAACATCATGTAATACATGTTATAAATC
>CAVIUL010000042.1:11301-14516 GCA_963645885.1 bacterium
ACAGATACATGTTATAGAGATGTAACAAAAACTTATACAGATACATGTTATAGAGACAAAACTGTAACTACACCAGGAACAACAACTTATAGTTGTCCATCAAATGCTGAAGGTAGTGAAGGTTCAGGATCAAGCTTAAAATGTTATTACTATAAAAAGACAACTACACCAGGAACAACAACTTATAGATGCCCATCAAATGCTGATGGAAGCTATGGTTCAGGAGCTAACTTAAAATGTTATTACTTAGAAAAAGTATCAGGTGGATACTCATATAAATGTCCAAGTAATTCAAATTACTCAACTGGATCAGGATCAAGTTTAAAATGTTACTATGTAACTAATGGTTCTTACCATTATACTTGTGAAAAAGGATATACACTTGACGGTAAATATTGTAAGAAAACAGTTAGTGAATCTTCAACAGTTAAAAAATGTGACAGTGGATATAAATTAGAAGGCGATAAATGTAACAAATACTCTAGTACAAAAATTAAAGCAACTAAGACAACAAGTAAAAAAACAGTTTATAAATGGAGTAAGAGTACAAGCTTATCTGGATGGACAAAAACTGGAGAAACAAGAACTGTACAAGGCGAAGAAAAATGTGAATAAAAAGAGAAATATAGAGATATTTCTCTTTTTTTCTTGTAATTTAACGTGAAAAAAGATAAACTTAATATGGAGGTAAATATATGGCAACAGCTAAAAACAATAAAAAAGGAAAAAAGATAAATAATACTGCAAAAAAAGTAACTACTGCAGAATCTACAGAAAAGAAAGTAGATAAAGTTGTAGTTAATGCAGAAAAAGTAGTAGTTGAAGTAAAAGAAACAAAAAAAGAAGCAAAAAAGCCTTTGAAAAAAACTACTGATTTAGGATGGTTATGGGTATTAATCGGTTTAGTACTACCACCAGTTGGAATAATACTATACTTTGTTTGGAAAAACAAAAGAAAAGAAGATGCGCTTAAAGCAGGAAAAGCAGGATTAGTTGCATTATGTATTTGGGCATTTGTTGGTATTTCATTTATACTAAGTGATGGTGGAGGCAATAACAATCAAAATTCAGGCGGTACTGAATTAAAGACAGTTGATGTATCATTAGCATCAGATACAATCAAAAACTGGTATAATGATTTAAACAGTGGAGAAGGAGTAGTTACAGTTATTGCAAGTAGTACTTGTCCACACTGTCAAAACTATAAACCAATCATAACTGAAATTTGTGAAAAAGAAAAAATTAAATTATATTTCTTTGAATCAGATCAATTATCTCAAGATGATTATACAATATTAACAAACTCTATTAATTTACAAAATTATGAAGGATATGTTCCATATACATTTATTGTAAAAGATAGAAACTTCGTATTAGATCATACTGGAGAACAAGACGAATCTAGTACTAGAAACATGTTAACAGAAGCAGGTTTATTAGCAAACTAAAAAAGTAAAGAAAAACTAGGAAACTAGTTTTTTTTCTTTGTATATAGTATAATTTTTATAGGTGAAGTATATGAAAAAAGGTTTATTCTTAATTATAATTATAACTATAATTGCTGTATTAACAAAATTTTATATATCAAATTATAAAATAGAATATAAAGTAAATGGATATGATGTTAAGACAATATATAAAGATAAAAGATTTTATTTTGAGATAAAAGATTTTATTTCGAGATTAATAAAGATAAAACATATAATTTTGATATATATTCTAAAAGAAAATTATCTAAAACTAAAATTAATAAGATAGAAGAATTAGATTTAACAAACTATTATTGTATCATTCCTTCTATTAAGGATATGGAAACTTATCCATTATGCTATGATAAAGAAACTGAAGAATATATTGACTATAACCTTATAGATGACGAAATGTTAACTGATTATCAATTTAAATCAAATTTAGACTCAAAACCTGAAAAAGACTTCGAGTATTATAATTTACTTAAGGATAATGAATATATGGCTCTATGGACTTATAAAGGCTATATAATCATGAATGGTAAATCATATAAGAATGTAAATGTATTTAAAAAAGATAGATATGATAATAGTCTTTCATATATCATAGATAATACAATATATATGCCAAATTATGATGAAGAACATGAATATTCAAAACTAATAAAATTAAATCTTGAAACTTATAAAATAGATTCTATATCTTTAGAAAAGAAAATAGATTTTGATTCATATATAGTTGGTAATATAAAAAATAAATTATATATATTTGATAATAAAAATAGTATATTATATGAACTAAATCTAAAAAATAGTAAATTAACAGTAATAGGAAACGCAGAAAAAGGATTTACTAAGTACAAAGATGGAGAATGGGTAACATGCAGTAAAACCGAGTATAAAATAAATAAATTTACAATAAAAGATACAAAAGAATCACATTATGCTTATAAAATAGATAATAATATTTTATTAAAACAAATAAATGAAAATAGTAATATTACAACTAAAATATCAAACAATATATCAAACATTATCTATGAGTATCAAGATGATATATATTATATTTTTGAAGATAGTTTATATTTATATAATCCATTAAAAGGAAATAATAAAGTGTTTTATAATTATGAACTAAACTTTAATAAAGATAATACAATTTTTATGTATATTAAATAGCAATTACAAAAAGAAATCATATAATACACTAGGTGATTATTATGATAGATAAAAATAGTGCTAAGGAACTAGAAAGCCCATTTTACACATTGTATGAAATAAAAAAAGGTGATTCTTTATATAAGATTTCAAAAGCGTTCAATGTTAATACAAAATTATTATCAGAATTAAATGGATTAAATTTAGATGATTACATATATCCTGGACAAACATTACTAATTCCTAAAAAAGATGTCAGCTATTATATAACAAAAGACGGAGATACACTTTATAATGTAAGCAATATATTTGGTGTAAAAGAATCAGATATTGTTAGTAACAATAAAACAATTTATTTATTACCAGGACAAATGATATATTATAAAAAATAGACTAAGTATCTAGTCTTTTTTTTCTTATCATGATATAATTTTTATAGTAGGAGTTGGTTAGGGTGATAATAAAAAAACCTTATGCTTTTCTAATAAAAAAATTTAGATGGATACATGGCATTCTTTTTGCTATGTTGGTTTTTTTAGCAGTAAAATCAATAAATATTTATACATTCTTTAGCGATTATGCAACAAA
>CAVIUL010000043.1:0-13638 GCA_963645885.1 bacterium
AAAATTATGTTAAAAGACTTGAAGAATTAGAAAGTATTGGAAACTCAATGGAAGGCGTAGAAAAAACATTTGCTATGCAAGCCGGAAGAGAATTACGTGTAATGGTTAAACCAGATGAGATTGATGATTTATCAAGCTATAAAATCGCAAGAGAAATCAAAGATAAAATTGAAGACACAATGCAATACCCTGGAACAATTAAAGTTGTTGTTATAAGAGAAACAAGAGCAGAAGAAGTTGCTAAATAGTAACTTCTTTTAATTTGCATTATATTAATCAAAATATATAATCTTTTTTTTAGAAATAATCTATGCTAAAATAATTAATAGGTGATTTAATGATAGCATTAATAACAGGTGCATCTAATGGTTTGGGTGCAGATTTTGCAAAAGAGCTTTCAAAAGAAGGCTATGACTTAGTCTTAGTAGCAAGATCAAAAGAAAAATTAGAAAAATTAGCAAAAGAACTAAAAACAAATGTCGAAATTGAAGTAATGGATTTAAGTGTAAAAGAGAATGTTTACAAGCTGTATAATAAATATAAAGGTAAAATTGATTTGCTAATTAATAATGCTGGCTTTGGAGCATTTGGTAAATTTGCCGAAACTGATTTAGATAACGAATTAAATATGATAGATTTAAACATAGTAACATATCACATTTTGACTAAATTATTTTTACAAGATTTTGTAAAAAAAGATAGCGGTCAAATACTTAATGTAGCATCATCTGCTGCATTTGAACCTGGTCCACTAATGTCAACTTATTATGCAACTAAGTCATATGTTTACAATTTGAGTATGGGAATTTATGAAGAACTAAGGCACGATAAAAGTAACGTGAAAATTCATATATTATGTCCTGGTCCAGTTGACACTGGTTTTAATGCAAGAGCTCATGTTAAGTTTGGAGTAAAATCACTTCAAAGTAAAGACGTTGTAAAGTATACATTAAAGTGTATGAAGAAAAATAAATTAATAATAATACCTGGCTTTACAATAAAATTAGGAGTATTTGCAAATAGATTATTCAGTAGAAAATTCATTGTAAAATGTACTTATAAAATACAAAAATCAAAGATTTTGAATTAGGAGTGATTATGAAAATAGTAAAAATTAATTCATTAGGGTGTCCATCTTGTATAATAATGAATAAGATAATTAACGAGTTAAAATCGGAGTATAAAAACATTGATTTTGAAGATTATGATTATGATTTTGATGATATTGAAAAATTCAATGTTGGAAAAATATTACCAGTATTTATTTTCTATAAAGGTGACAAGGAAATTACAAGATTATGTGGTGAGCATAAAAAAGAAGAATTTATAAAAATAATAGAAGGAGAATTATGAAAAAATTAACATATATATTACTATTTTTAATTATGTTTATTCCATGTGTTATTTTTGGAAGTGAAAAAGACTTAAATATATATTTATTTTATGGTGATGGTTGTCCTCACTGTGCCGAAGAGGAAGAATGGTTTAAAACATATTTAGAGAAAAATAAAAACATAAAAATTCATAGATATGAAGTTTGGTATGATAAAGATAATCAAGAAAAATATTCCAAAGTTCATGAAATATTGAATGATAAATCAAGTGGAATTCCTTATTTGGTAATAGGAGAGTCTGTAATTAGTGGGTTTGATAAAGATCTTACACCTGAGAGAATAAGAAACGCAGTAGAATACTATAGCAATGTAAATTACAAAGACAAAGTTGGTATATATCTAGGAGTAGTATCGGAAAGCGAAACTGGTCAAGACGAAACAAAATATGAAGATACAAAAGTAAAAATACCACTACTCGGAACAAAAGAAGCAAAAGATGTATCTATTGGACTTTCTGCAATCTTGATAGGAATAGTTGATGGATTTAATCCATGTGCAATGTGGATATTATTATTCTTAATTTCAATGTTACTTGGAATGAAAAATAAAAAAAGAATGTGGATACTTGGTATTACATTCTTAGCATCATCTGCATTAGTATATTTTTTATTTTTACTTTCATGGTTAAACTTAGCAGTATTTTTAAATAAGGTTTTATACATAAGAGTAGCAATATCATTTTTTGCAGTACTCTTTGGAGTATTACAAGTAGTAAACTTCTTTTTTAAAAAAGATGATGGTTGTGAGGTTGTTGATAGTAAAAATAGAAAAAGAATAATAAAATCAATTCAAAAAATTATAAAAGAAAAATCATTCATTTTAGCAATTTTGGGAATTATATTATTAGCCTCTTCAGTAAACATTATAGAACTATTATGTTCTCTTGGACTTCCAGTAATGTTTACGCAAATATTAGCAATTAATGAAGTAAGCAAAGTTGGACAAATATTATATTCACTTTTATACGTACTTTTCTTCATGATTGACGATATCATAATATTTATAATTGCAATGAAAACACTTGAAATTAAAGCAATATCAAATAAGTACGGAAAATATTCTCATCTTATAGGTGGATTAATTATGATAATCATTGGTGTATTGATGGTTTATAAACCAGAGTGGTTAATGTTTAATTTTTAGGACAAAAGATTATTATTTACATATAATAAATTAGGTGATATATGTGAATGATAATCTTTTTAATAGGATAACAGAAAAAACTAATGTTGATAAGGATACAATAGTAGGTTTAGCAAGAAAACTACAAGAAGGCGATTTTAAAAATAAAGATACTCTAAGAGAAATAATTCATGAACTATCAGATATAACAGGAAAAGAAGTATCAGAAGAAAAAGAAAATAAAATAATTGATATGATAGTAAATGACAAAGTTCCAAAAGATTTAGAAAAATATGTTTAAAACATATTTTTATTTTATTTCAAAGAAAGTTATGATAAAATAATCTTATAGAATAAGAGGTAAAAAATATGAAGGCGTTAGCAATTCTCTTAACGAAAAAATGGATTTTATTTTCAATTGTTGTAGTAATATTATGCATAACATTGGCCGTAACATATGCTCGCTTTTATGTTGTATCAAAGGACCACAGAGTAAGTGAAATGTATGTAACAGAATTAACATATAAAATTATAAAAGATTCTACAGAAATAACAAAGATAACAGTAGAACCCGGAGAAAATAATATAGAGCTAGTTATAAGTTCAAATAATAGTATAGATTCAAAATTTAAATTAGCTTATAAAGACAATAGTAATATAGAAGTAACATACTTTAAAGATAATGCACTTCCATATGGAACACTAACAAGTAAATCAAAAACTAATACAATAAAATTATCAATAGATAATAAATCATTAAGCAATATAGATGTTGAGTTATCTGTATATGGTGGTTATAGTTTTAATGAATTGAGTGAAATAGCAATACCAACTGGATATAAAGAAATAAATGAAGAAGTAAGTAAATGGTATTATACTTGTGATTCTAATACAGATAGTTTAAATTGCAAAATCATAGCATCCGATACACCTCATAGTGATACAGAAACAAGCGAATACGTTACTTCAACATCTGGAATAAATTTTGCTAAGATATCAGATGATACAAATGGAAAAGGATTATATTACACTTCAGGAACTCAAACAGAAGAAGGAAGAAGGGTTTACTATTATAGAGGGGCAGTCGCAAATAATTATGCTATGTTTGCTGGATATTGCTGGAGAATAATAAGAACTAATGAAAATGGTGGTATAAGATTAAGATATGACGGAAGTCTTGTAAATGGAAATTGCGTACAAACAGGAAATACTGCATCAATAGATACAATAGCATTCTCGAGTGCATCTAGTAATAATGCAGGTATGGGATACATGTATGGAACAGCAGGTTCTTCATCATATGAAGAAGAACATAAAAACACAAATGAAAGTAATGCAAAGCAAACTCTTGATAACTGGTATAAAACAAATATTGAAAGTAATGAAACATATAAAAGTAAAGTTGATAATGCAATTTATTGTAATGATAGATCACTAGCAACAAGAGATAAAATAGGTAATACATCAAATACTAAAAAAGGATATGCAGCAAATATAACATTTTATGGTTTTACAGAAAGAGTAGTTGCTACAGATTCTTGGGCACCTCTTTCAGGAGGAAAGCCAACATTTAGATGCCCACAGCCAAATGATTCATTTACATTATCAGAAGCAAGTGGAGGCGAAGCAGGATATGGTAATAATATGCTTACATATCCAATAGGCTTATTAACCGGTGATGAAGGAGTTTTTGCAGGTGGAGTAAGATATACGTCAACTAATTCAGCAACTCAAAATAATAGTTATTATTTATATACGGGTGAATGGTATTTAACAATGACACCAGCATTTTTTACAAGTAAGTTAATGGTAAAACACGCAAATATGGTACAAGTTAGAAATAATGGTAGTTTGGACTTTGATAGTGTATTTGGTAAAGAGGGAGGAATTTATCCAGTAATATCATTAAAGCCAACGATAAAAGTAACTGGTGGAACAGGTATCTATACAGACCCATACATATTAGAATAAAAAAGAATTTCATTAAATTTGAAATTCTTTTAATTTACTCCAGTTCTTTTAATAGCAGGTTTATAAAACTCTTTTTGAATTTTGTTTGTTGACCATAATAATTGGTGAAATGGCTTGTTTACAATTAAATCAAACTCTCCAATATATTCATAAACAGTAGGTTTGAACTTTAATTTAAAGTCATTTAGTTCTTTGTATGGATTAGTATCAGTAAAATCAGCTGTGATTCCATACATATCTAAATATAAATAACCTGTTTTTTTATATTCTTCAATGATTTTATAGAAAATATATGTTTTAATGTCAATGCCTTGGAAATCTTTGTTATATCCAGAAATTATAATAGTAACTCTTCCTTCATATTTAACAACAAATGCAGCACCTAAAAGTTCCTTTAATGTATTTTCTTGCATTCTTTGATTAGCAAGTGCTATATCAGAAGAAATTCTATTCATAATATCATCGCTTTTTGTTTTTTGAGCATATAAAGATGCATCATTTGGATTACTTTGAAAAGCTTTATTGATTTCATCGTTTTTCTCTTGTTCATAAATATATTGTTTTTGTAAATATTTAACATATGTTTCGTAATTTAAATTAACCATTAATAAATCAACCATATCACTTTTTTTAAATTCTTTATAGAAAAATTTATAGTATGTAGAAGTTTTACTTTCTTTTTCACTAACAAATGAATAGAATTTTTCTATATCTTCTTCATTACCACTTACTATACTAACACCTTTTAGTTCAGATTCTTTCATATCAGAAACTAATTTTCTATCAAGTACGTTAAAGTCATATGTAGGTAAATAAATAACTGGAGTATATTTAGGAAGAAGAGATTCAAAATATAAATTATCTCTTAATTTATCATATCCAAGTTCTTTAAGTTCAGCAACTAATTGTTTACTTTTTGAATTAATTAATTTGCTTTTGTCTTCAAAATTAATTATTGAATATGTTATTTCTGGATTAATCTTAATAAATGCAAAGCCTTTCATAAAAAAATACTCTTTAATTTTTTTACTAAAAGTTCTAAGAAGTGGTTCATCATAAAAGTCGATTAAGAAACCACGAGGAGCATAGCCATATTTCATGTTAGGACCAATAGATTTATATAAAATTAAACTTGCTCCAACTATCATACCTTTATGATATGCTCCAACATACATAACAGAAAAATCACTGTGAGTCATCAAATTTCCATACTCTTTAGTTTGAAAGAAGTTTTTAAGTATGTGATTCTTAGCGTATTCACTGAAAACTTCCGGTTTAATTTCTTTTATATCCATAATTTCGCTCCCTTTTTTAATAAGAATATTATAGCATATTATCGAAAAAAATAGTATAATGAATATGTAAATAATTGGAGGGTATATTTATGAGCAAAATAACAAATATAAAAGCAAGAGAAATTCTTGATTCTAGAGGTAATCCAACTGTTGAAGTAGAAGTAACTACTGAAAAAGGTATCAAAGCAATCGCAGCTGTACCATCAGGTGCTTCAACTGGTAGTAGAGAAGCACTAGAACTTAGAGATAACGATGAAAGATATTGTGGAAAAGGTGTATTAAAGGCAGTAAATAATGTAAATACTCTTATTAAAGATGCAATTTTAGGATTTGATGTATCTCAAATAAAAGAAATAGATACTAAAATGATTGAAATAGATGGTACACCAAATAAGAGTAAATTAGGAGCAAATGCAACTTTAGGAGTAAGTCTTGCATGTGTAAAAGCAGCAGCAGAAGAAGCAGGAAAAGAAGTATATGAATACTTAAATCCAAGAGAAAAGAAAATACCAAGACTTATGTTTAATATAGTAAATGGTGGAATGCATGCAAAAAATAATATAGATATCCAAGAATTCATGATTGTACCAAAGAGAGAATCATTTAAAGAAGATCTTAGATGTGCAAGTGAAGTATTCCATGCATTAAAAAAACTTTTAGATAACGAAGGCCTTGCAACTTCAGTAGGCGATGAAGGTGGATTTGCACCAAACCTAGAATCAAATAAAACAGCATTAAATTATATAGTTAAAGCAATAGAAACTGCAGGTTATGTACCAGCAAAAGATGTTTTTATTGCACTTGATGTAGCAGCATCTTCTCTATATAATGAAACAACTAAAACATATAAAATAGAAGATAAATTCTTAAATAAAGAAGAACTTTTAGATTATTATCTTGACTTAGTTAAAAATTATCCAATCATATCAATAGAAGATCCATATGATGAAAATGATTATGAAGGATTCAAACTTATAACAGATAGACTTGGAAAAGAAATAAATATAGTTGGAGACGATTTATTCGTAACAAATAAAAAAGAACTAGAGCATGGTATTGAAAATGGTTTATGTAATTCAATTTTAATTAAACCAAATCAAATAGGTACATTCTATGAAATGTTAGAAACAGTAGTACTTGCTAAAAAGAATAATTATACATGCATTATGTCACATAGAAGTGGAGAAACAACAGATACATTTATCATTGATGCAGCAGTAGCATTAAATATACCATTTGTTAAAACTGGTTCAGTATCACGTGGAGAAAGAATTTGCAAATTTAATAGACTTCTTAAGATAGAAGAAGAACTAGAAGAAAAAAACTAATTCTTGTAAATCCGCAATAAATATAGTATAATATCTCACGAGGGAGAAAAACATGGAAAAAGTTTTATTAGTAGTATCAGTTATATTAATAGTTGTTGTATTATTACAAAGTAATAAAGCAAGTGACGCAAGTCAAATTATAACTGGTGGAAACAGCGTACTTTTAGGTAAATCAAAAGAAAGAGGCTTTGAAAAGTTTATAACAAGACTTACATATGTATTAGGTTTTGCATTTATAGTGCTTTCAATGATTTTATCTGTATAAAAATATTAATAAAGTTCATAAATCTATTATGAACTTTTTAATTTATATGTTAAAATGGGAGTAGAGGTAAATATGAGAGAAAAAATATTAGAAATAATTGAAAGAGAAAATAGAAATCTAAATCCAATTGATATAGTTAATAGACTATATAAAAATAGTACAGTAGAAGACTATAGAAAAGTAATGGATGAACTTGATAGTTTATGTAGAGATGGAATACTTAGACAAACAAGTGGAAATGCATATAAAAAGAATGAATTAATTACTGGCGTTTTAGATATGCACGAAAAAGGAAATGCACATCTTTTGGTAAAAGATGGACCAGATATTTTCATTGCTAAAAATAATATGAAAGGCGCTACTGATAACGATACAGTATTAGTTGACTACGTTAATAAAGAAAAAAATGAAGGAAAAGTAGTAAGAGTACTAAAACGTTCATTAGGTAGAAGCTTAGCTGAAGTAGTAGATGTTGATGGTGTATACAAAATTGTTCCACTTGACAAAGAACTTCCATATGAAGTAGTAGTAGATACTAAAGATACAGAGTTTAGTTTAGTAGATGGTTTAATTGTACATATAGACTATGTAAGAGATATTACTAAAGGAAAAGTTTTAGCTAAAATAGATAGAGTAATTGGACACAAAAATGCTCCTGGAAATGATACTGAAATAGCTATGATAGCAAGTGAATTTGGAGTAAGTGTACAAGTCCCAGAAGATGCTAAAGAAGAAGCAAAGAAATTTCCAAAAAGCTTAGATCCTGCAGAAATAGAAAAAGAATTAAAGCTTGGTAGACGTGATTTAAGAGGAGATACAACAACTACAATGGATGGCAAAGACACTAAAGATATAGACGATGCCGTTCAAGATGAAATATGTCCAAATGCAAACTTCCAAGTAACAGTAGATATCGCAGATGTTAGTTACTATGTAAAAATGGGTAGTGCTATATGGAAATACGCAGAAAGCAAAGGTAATTCAGACTATCTAGCTAACAAAGTTGGACCAATGCTTCCAATAGAACTTTCAAATGGAATCTGTTCATTAAATCCAAACGAAGATAGATACGCAGTAAGCTGTAGACTTGAAATAGATCATTCAGGCCGTATGGTTAATCAAGAAGTATTCTTATCAGTAATTAAATCTAAAAAGAAAATGAATTATGATGCAGTTCAAGATATTATAGAAGGAAAAGAGACAGAAGATACTAAAGATTACACAACTATAAAATATACAGTTAAACCAAACGAAACAATAGATGATATAGCATTCAAAAACTGCATTACTCCAGAAAGATTATTAGAATTTAATAAGCCTGAAGATTTTAAATCAGGTAATGAAATAAATATACCAATTAGTGATGTTATTAAACTAATGTATAAAGTTTCTAAAGTAATGGATACAAGACTTGTAAAAGATGGAAAGTGCGACTTTGATTCAAACTCAGAAAAGAAACAAATATTTGATGAAAATGATAAACTTATAGATATACAACCACGTGTACAAAGAGAAGCAGAACATATTATAGAAAATCATATGATTTATGCTAACGTTGGATTCACTAGATTCGTATGTGGTGCTTTAGCTGAGATAATTCCTCAAATGGTACCATTCGTGTTTAGAATTCACGAAGAACCAAATCCTAAGAAAATTGAAGACTTTATGACAATGCTTAGTGTATTCGGAGTAAATTATCCTAAGAAAATAAATCCAGAAAATGTAAGTAGTAGAGACATAAGAGATTTACTTGAATACTTAAAAGATAGTGAACATTATAACGTATTTAGTAAAAAACTATTAAGAAGTATGCAAAAAGCTATATACTCACCAGAGAACAAAGGACACTTTGGTTTAGGACAACAAGATTACTGCCACTTTACTTCTCCAATCAGAAGAATGGCAGATTTACTTGTACATACAATATTTAGAGTATTCTTAGTTGAAAAAGATTATAGTGAAGAAAACTTAAGATTCTGGGCATCTTATTTAACAGAAGTATGCGAACATATATCAGAATGTGAAAGAACAAGTGCAGAGTGTGAATATGCAGTAGATGACTATTATGATGCAGTATATATGCAAGATAAAATAGGTAAAACATTCGAAGCAACACTTGATAGCCCAATGCCAAACTCATTCTTTGCAGAAACAACAGATAAATATATAGATGGTAAAGTTGATTTCATAATGAATGAAGAAGATGCTAAAGAATTAGAAACGCTAACAGACCCTAATGAAATAGAACAATTTATCGCAGAACATGTAAAACCATTCCCATATGAATACAACGATGCAGTATATGGATACACTAAAAAGGGAAGAGTAGTTTATAGATATGGAGATAAAATACTTGTTTCTTGTATAGGAAGCAATCCTGATAAACGTGAAATAGACTTTGCCTTAGTAAGGAAGTTATAAAATGGAAATACTTAATAGAAAAGCACATTATGATTATTTTATAAAAGATACTTATGAAGCAGGAATAGAACTTCAAGGAACAGAAATAAAAAGCCTAAGAAAAGGAAATGCTAATATAAACGATTCATACGCAAGAATTAAAAATGGTGAAGTATATCTAACTAACATGTATATTGGAAAATATGAAGAAGGTAACATATTCAATCATGATGAGAGAAGAGAAAGAAAACTATTACTTCATAAAAAAGAAATATTAAAAATAGATAACGAAGTCACTACTAAAAGATATACACTAATTCCATTAAAAATATATTTTGTAAGAGGAAAAGCAAAAGTAGAATTAGGTGTATGTCAAGGTAAGAAGTTATATGACAAACGTGAATCAATAAAAGAAAAAGATATCAAAAGACGTGAATATATAGAATACTAAAATAATATAATATCTTAGGTGGTAGAATGAAAAAGATACCTGAGATATACGTTAACAAAATAAATAAAAAAATTGATAACAACAAAGAAGTATTCTATTCATATAAAGATAATGACGAAATAATAAAAGAGGCAAAACCATTAGATGAATACACTCTTCAAAGAAAAATAAATGAACTTTTTAGAGCAAATGATTTCATCTATAAAAAGAAATTTCATATAAAAACAATTAACGAAGAAAAAGACTATATAATAATATCAAAGAGTTATGACTATCTTTTAGCGATAGATGGTACTAAAATAATGATAAAAGATATAATTGAAATTAATTAAAAACACTTGAATTTACCTAATAATTATGGTATTATCTAGGTAACACATGAAAGTGTTTTTTTTTGGAGGGTAGAATGAAAAAAATAAAAAGTTTCTTTAAAGGAGTAAAAAAAGAAGCTAAAACAGTAAAATGGCCAGATGGAAAAACATTAGTAAAATATTCTTGTATAACAGTAGTAATGCTAGTATTCTTCGGATTATTCTTTTATGGATTAGACGCATTATTCGCATTTGTTAGGGGGTTATTCTAATGGAAGAAAAGAAATTATGGTATGTTGTTAACGCATACAGTGGACATGAACAAAAAGTTAAAGATTATTTAGAATCAAGACGTGAAAGTATGGGAATGGAAAATAACATTTTTAGAGTTATTATTCCAGAAAGAACAGAAATCGAAGTAAAAGATGGAGTTAAAAAAGAAAGAGTTAAAAAGATGTTCCCAGGTTATGTTCTTATCGAAATGGTAATGAGTGATGAAGCTTGGTACGTTGTTCGTAACACTCCAGGAGTTACAGGATTTATCGGATCTTCAGGAAAAGGTGCTAAACCAATTCCACTATCACCAGAAGAAGTTAAAAAGTTTATAGGTGATGGAGTAGATACAACAGCGCCTATCAATACAGATGTAGAAGTTGGAGACACTGTAACAATTATAGATGGTCCATTCAAAGGTATGTATGGTAAGATCGAAAGTGAAGATAAAGAAAATGAAAAACTAACAGTACTTATCGACTTATTCGGACAAGAAACTCCAGTAGAAGTAGACTTAATTCAAGTTTCTAAAAAGATTGCTGAAATGTAATCTTTTTTGATATAATTGACCTATACGGAGGAAGTATGAAAAAAATAAAGATTTTAAGTGTAGTACTACTAATGTTAATTATAATAACTGGATGTAATAAAGAACAAAAAGGAAACATGATGAAATTAGAACTTAACTGTGATGCTGAAAATGGTTATGTTTGGCAAACAACAGTATTAAATTCAAATGTAATAAGATCTGAGGGAGATGAGTTCCTTTACAAAGATCAAGATAATGTATTAGAAACAAAACAAGTAATTAGATTTAGAGCTTTAGAAACAGGAACTGCTGAAATAGAAATAAAATATATAAATGCTCAAAAAGAAGATAAAGAAAAAGATTATTCTATAAAATATTTAATAGAAGTAGATAGTGATTTAAATATTAAAATATTAAGTAAAACTGGTAAATTTTATGATGATGAAATTATAACTCCAGATTTATATATGGATTATACAAATAATGAAAGTCAAGTTAGTAATAACTAAATTGACTTTTTATTTTTAAATGTTATACTTAGTTAGTAAGTAGAACTTACAAGGAGGTAATAAAATGGAATTAAAAGGAAGTAAAACCGAGGCAAATCTTTTAGCAGCATTTGCTGGTGAAAGTCAAGCTAGAAATAAATATACTTATTATGCTAGTCAAGCTAAGAAGGATGGATATGAACAAATAGCTGCAATATTCGAAGAAACAGCTAACAATGAAAAAGAACATGCTAAAATGTGGTTCAAAGAATTACATGGTGGAAGTGTTCCAAGTACTATTGAAAATTTAAAAGATGCAGCAGCTGGTGAAAACTACGAATGGACAGAAATGTACAAAGAATTTGCAGAAACTGCAAGAGAAGAAGGATTCGATAACATCGCAAGATTATTTGAACAAGTTGGAGAAATTGAAAAACATCATGAAGAAAGATATATGAAATTAGTAGGAAACATTGAAAATAATCTAGTATTCGAACGTAATGAAGAAAAAATATGGATTTGTAGAAACTGTGGACATGTATACAAAGGAAAAACTGCTTTAAAGGTTTGTCCTGTATGTAAACACCCAGAAAGCTACATGGAATTAAAGGCTGAAAATTATTAAAAAAATGCATTAAAAAATAATGCATTTTTTATTTGATTATGATAAAATATTTAAAGAATAGGGTGTGATATTAATGAGAAGTGCTGTTTTAAAAGGTGCTAGAAAAATAGAAGTAGAGAAAAAAG
Source organism: bacterium (assembly GCA_963645885.1). Lineage (GTDB taxonomy): Bacteria > Bacillota_I > Bacilli_A > RF39 > UBA660 > CAG-1000. The sequence goes on from CAVIUL010000043.1 coordinate 12,578, forward strand.
ATAATATGGTTGGCAAAGAAGGATACATTTTAATCGATGTATTAAAAGTTGGTATCTGTGGCTCTGATATTCATTATTGGGTAGAAGGAAATCCAAAGAACTTAGTAATGGGACATGAATTTAGTGGTATAGTTATTGATGCTGCTAACAGTAAGAAATATAAAGAAGGCGATAGAGTTACTGCTCTTCCAATTAGCCCATGTTTAAAATGTAAGAATTGTAAAGAAGGAAATGTTCAATTATGTAGCGAAACATGGACACATGCAGTAGGACTTAGCTTAGATTTCCCAGGTGGATTTGGTGGAAGAGTTCTAGTACGTGAAGATATGGTAAGACCACTTCCTAATAATGTTAGTTTTGAAGTAGGAGCAATGATAGAACCAGCAGCAGTAGGACTTAGAGCTGTAAACGTATCAAATGTTAAAAAAGGAGATAAATGCCTAGTAATAGGTGGTGGAATCATTGGACTTTTAACAGCAGAATTCTTAAGATTAAAAGGAGCATCTTATATAGCTTTAACTGAAACTAATGAAGCTAGAGGATCAAAATCAGTTAAACTAGGAGCAGCTGATGAATGGTTCAACGCATTAGATCCAAAACTAACTGAAAAATTAATGGCACGTACTAATGGAGAAGGATTCGACGTTGTATGTGATTGTTGTGGAAACAGTCCAGCATTATCAAGTGGATTAATGTTTACAAAACCAAATGGAAACTTAACATTAGTTGGTATTTCACTAGGCATGGTACAAATACCTCTAGTAATGGGAGTTATGAAAGAAGTTAATATCAAAGGATCTATTGCTTATAAGAGAGAAGAATTTGATGAGGTAATAGAGCTAGCATCAAAAGGAAAAATCAATTTAGCAAAATATATAGATGATATCGTAACACTTGATGATGTACAAAAAGCATTTGAAAGATTAACAAATGGCATGGATGATGCAGTTAAAATACTAGTTGACCCAAACAAACATAAAATTATAGAACTATAAAAGAGGAATTATGAAGTGAACCCTATTTTGGACACTTTATAAAAAGAGGTTTTTAATGTAAGATAA
>CAVIUL010000044.1:0-13370 GCA_963645885.1 bacterium
CACCAGAAGATGTATCAATGTTAAGTTTACCCATCTCAACGAAATCATAAACTAAATCTCCCGTAAAATGTAAGTTATATCCAGCAGTATCTAAATGTACTCTACGTTGGAAATCAACACTACCATCAATCTTAATATCATCAGCAAGCTTAATTGTATCTCCACTAAGAGCATTAAGCGCAGCATCTCTAAATTGACTTTCGTTTTCTACTAACCAAATTTGTCCTTCATTAGCAAGACTAGCATCTATTCCTCTTTGAGTACAATATACATTCGCATGAACACTTACTGAAGCTCCACTATATAATGATGAATTAACATTTTGATACATACCATAATCTATTCTAAAATATCTATAATTATTTTCATCATCATCTTTATCTTTATCTATTTCACCTTTAATAATTATTTGAGGTATTGTAGTTAAGTTTGATACTGGATTTAATGCATCAGTTTCAAGATTATCAGGTGTTGGATTTGAAGCAGCATATGCTTTTAACTTAGTATCATTAGTAGCAGTAACTGTACTTGAAAGTACTTCATCAGTAATATCTATAACTCTATAATATAGTACTCCAGCATTAGACATTGTTCCGTCTAGTGTAAATGATAAGTTATAATCTATATTTAATGAACCAGTGTTTTTAATCTCAATATATCTTGTGTTCTTAAATGTATTACTTAAGTCTGTTTCACGTACTACAGTAACAGTGTCACCCTCAGTACCAATTAAAACACCAGATTTATCATATTGATTAACTATATGTTCTACAGTACCTAATTTAATTTCAGTACCTTTACTAACATATTCATTATAAAACCAACTATAAGCATCATATATTAAGAAAACACTAAGTATAACAAGTACAAATGATTTAGCCATAATTCTTGGAGTCATATATTTAGAATATTCACTTTTATAACCATCTATTCTCTCTTTATTTTTAGTTTTAGCTAAATTCAAGTACTCTTTAAATTCACTATAATATTCTTTAGTATATCTCTTAAACTTTTTATAATATAGTACTGTATAAAGTCTAATCTTTTTTAAGAATCTTAAATTATAAATAGAATCTATAAATCTATATAAATAAACAGATACAACTATTACACCAAGAATCTCATAATAATAGAACTTTCTTAGTTTCTTTCTAACTTTTTTATAACATCTTTTAAACTTTTTTTGAGCAACATGAAAGAAATCAATTAAATAATTGATTAATGCATTATAAATTTTATTAATGCTTTCTTTCATATCTACTCCTTATTGATTTTTTATTTTTTTAACATCTTTTATTATATCTTTTATTTCAAAGAAATATATAAGTCCTAAAGGTATAATTATTATAAGTATAAATCCTAATTTAGTATCCATTATTCTTTCTATAATACTAAACAAGAAAAATTTATATATGTATTTTCCAAGTATTTGCTCTTCATAAACTGCTGGGTCATTTGATACATTTTTAATACCTTTAGTATAAAATATTCTTCTATTATTTTCTTTTGAAATTCCAACTATTTCATGAGTAACTATTTTACCTTTTAAGTCTCCATCCATTCCTCTAAAAGTAACTATATCTCCTACTTTATAGTCAGATATCTTTTGTTCTTTTATAAGTATTACATCACCTTTTTTTAGTTTAGGATACATACTATTAGTTATTATTGAGTAAGTTCTAAATCCAAAAACACTTGGATTATTTGGCATTATTTTTTGATAAGCTGTTGCTATTACAAATAATACAAGTAAGATAAGTAACATTATTTTAATAACATCTAATATTTTAAGTAATACTTTTTTCATATATATCCTTTCTATGGTTTAATAAACATTATTTTGTTAACTTTTAGTGATGTTCCTTGTAATGCATTTGGAGCATCTATATCTATTTCTAAATTCCAATAATAATTTAATGTTGAATTCGCAGGAATTGTAACACTTTTAGTAAAATCAAAGAAATATCTATCATCTTCTTCATTATGTTCAAGTCTATCATTAAGCATAAATGAGAATGTTTCAGGGTTAGTAGCACTTATTTTCAAATAATTCTTCATAAGATTTATATTACCAGTTATTTCAGTAAATACAACCTTAACTTTTGCAGCTACTTCATTTTTATTAGTAAGTTCGAATCTATATCTTTGTATTTTTCCTGGATACATTTCTTCAAGAGTAATAAGTGCATCATCACTTTGTTGTCCTTGAAGAACATAAGTATTATTAACAAGAGCATAAAGTTTAACATCTATATCACTATCAGTTATGTAAAAGTCACGATTATATTCAATGTTTTCACCTAAAGATGGTTCTGTTTGCATCCATCCATACGCTATTCCTATTAACAAAGCAATTATTAGAATATTTAATATTATTGATATATTCTTTTTCATATTAACCCCCAAATGTTACTAGTGTTGCATAACTTTCTGGAGAAACACCAACCACTTCAGCAATTCTTACATATACGCTTTGATATCCTGTAAATTGTTGATTTGGATCAATTACCTTAGTCCATACAGTATTTTGATCATTAGTAGTAGCCCATTCCATTGTAGTATCAAGTCCAGTAATTGTATAGTTAGCATTTCCAGTTAATGAAGGAGCAGCTAATAATTCATTCGCACTACCAAACTTAAATAATACATTTATTATTGTAGAAGCAAGAGCATTAGTACAATCAACATCTCCTCCTTCTAACCATATCTTAAGATTAACTTGCATTCTAGAGTTTTTAGGAATAGTAAATAACACTTTATTAAGGTCAATATTATCACTATCACTAGAACTTCTTCCACCATCTTTAAAACTAAAATCACGAACTAATTGATTAGTAGAATATTCACTAGGTATATTACCAAAAGTAAATTTTCCAGTTTTAATAATAGCTTTAGTTGTATACGGATCTGTTATACCATTTTCAGGTGTTTTACCAAATATTACTGTCGCAGTTGAACTACTTGATGTTGGATAAGTAATTGCTATTCTAAGAGCATCCCACGCAGGACCAGTAACCTTAGTATCTCTATGTATATATACATGTTTTGGATAATCTTCAGTTTGTAAATAGAAGTTAAAATCAACATAACCATTCTCTATCATTTGAGATACACTTCCGTCAGACTTAGGAAGTAATATAAATTCTGGATCTGTTAATGATAAACCTTCATTAAAATCAATTGTATAAAAGTTAGCTGCATCTACACTAGATACTTGTTTTAACTCAAATTCATCAAAGTTATCTAACATATTATTTAAATTAACAACACTTCTAGCAGCAGAATCAGGTTGAAGTTTAATAACCAATCCTTCAGCAGCACTAACTTGAATATTTGATAAATTTATTTGAGGATTTGATCTATCTTGAAACCATGCATATGATGTCATAAATAGTATAACAGTAAATCCAACAAGTAATATTATTTTTACTATTATTTTTTTATTCATTAGTTTCCACCCCCAAACTTAACAATTACTGCCTTAGATGCTAATAATTCATCAGTTTCTTTATATCTAACATACACAGTAGCATTCTTATCAAATGTAACTATATTTTTATATTCAGTATATGTAAGTCCATTATCTATTGAATATTCCATATGTTCATTTATACCAGTTATAGTTTTACTGACATCATCAGCTTTAACATTTGGAACATTAGTATTCTCATCTTTAGTAATACCTACGAAAGATAAATTTATTTTAAATATTCCACCTTTTAAAGCAGAAACAGCATCTCTATCATTTCCTTCTACCCATACTCTAACCTTAAGTCCAGCTTTTTTCTCTAGTCCATCTTCTGTATCTATAGACACAAGTACTGGATCCCCATTAGCCATTTTAGTATCATATGAAGCACTTATTACATCTTTTAAATTATCTAAATCTTCTTCATGAAAAGTACTTGAATCTTCAACTTTAATATATTTATAACTTTGACTATTAGTTGATTCAACATTAGCAGTAAACCATCCATCATTTTCAGTTATTTCATATGTTTTATTTGGAGCCCATATTAGAACTGGTTTATCTTCAAGTTCAAAGCTATTAGTTTCTTCATTAAAATTATATCTTATAAATGCTACTCTAACAGCTCCAGCTATTAAATCTCTACTAAAGTCTCCATAAGCACTAGCTCTAACTATATCATCTATCTTTTTATCACTACCTGGAGTTAATACTAAATCTTCTTTTTTAGTACCACATTCAGGAGTAACACTTGAATCTTCTTCTAAAAATAATTTAACAGAAGAATCATTTTTAAACCAAACATCAAACTCTAAATAATCTTCATTAAGAGTAGCGTTAGTAAAACTTAAAGGAGTTCCATACTCATCTTTTAAATTAGCTTTATAAAAGTTAATACCATCGCTAGTTACTTCATTATTAAATCTAAATCCTTCACCAACATCAATATTAAATGAGTTTCCCCAACCCTGATTTCCATCTTCAGAAATCATAATATTATTAGTTTTAGCAGTACCAATATTAACTCCCTCTACATTACTATCGCTTTCATGAACAAACCAAGCATAAGAAAAAACAAATATAGATACAATTATAGCTATAAGTTTAAACATTGTAACATAAATATTTTTACTTGCTTCCTTATTCATATACTACCTCAAATATGCAAATGCATCTTGTTTATTCTTTCTATATCCTTTAAGAAGTCCTTTAAACTTCTTAATAATTTCTTTATCTGTTTTTAACTCTTTTTCATGAGCTAATTTAAACTCTTCAGTAAGAATCTTTTTAAATTCTTTTTCAGAATATTTTCTATTGTTAATCATAAAGTCATTAATTAACTTACGAAGAGCATATCTATTAATTTTATCTTCTTTATATGTTTTATTAGAATCACTCTCATTAAGTATTACATAATCTAAGAAGAATGCCATATCCATTCTATTCTTAGTTTTTTCATCATCTACTTTCTCATGAGAATCATTAACTTCTTTTTTATCTTTAACATCATATTGTTCTATGAATTCCCATAGTTCTAATGCTTTTTGAAAGTTTGGATTTTTAAGAATAGTATTTGTCTTTCTAATTGGAGATTTTACTGGAGCAGCACTAGATAATTCTTTAACAAAAGGTGTTTTTAAGAAGTCAGCAACTACTAACTCTATTTTTGCAAGTCTTTGTTCAACACTTTCTCCACTTGATGAAGTACCACTTAAATCTTCAAATGAGTTAGTTTCCATATTCAAAGTTATATTTACTTCATCTTTTCCTAACTTAGTTTTACCATTATAAGTCATTATTCTTTTTTTCTTAGCATAACTACCACTCGCAGTAGCTTCTTTTCTAAGTTTAAAGAAATAATTAAGGTTATTTAATAATGATATTACAAATCTATTTTCATAAATATCAAAGCTTTCTTCTTTATTAACATTAAGTACTTTACTAGGAGTAATTGTTCCATCTTCGCTAACATCTTGTATTAAATCAGTATGTTGTGCTAAATGTTTTATAGTTTCTTGACTAATCTTTTTAGCTTTTTCTACCGGAACTATTTCTTCTTCTTGCATTATGAATCTTTTAGGATTTCTAATGATATTATCAAGATAAATAAGAGTTTCTTCTATTTTATCTATCCATGAGTAATCATACTCTACACTTTGAAAAGATGAATTAACTACAACTTTAGATTCATTAGAACCAACGAATTGTTGCATAGCTAAATTATCTGTATCATCTAATAAATTTAATAATTCGTTTTTATTCATCTTTTATTCCTTTCTACATTGCTTTCTTAAGTCTAGCTAAATACTCTTTACATTCACTCATATTTTCTTTTCCAAATGTTTTATCTAAGAATTTAACATATCCATCTATTTCATCACGAATGAATGATAAGTTTAATTGCTCAAACTTTCTAAGTACTTTCTTACAAAGTATATAATCAAATCCATCAAGTTCAGTACCACCACATGCTACATATACTGGAATGAATTCTTTAATATGTTTTACGATACGGTTTCCAAAGGCTAGTCTGAAATGTTCAATAACATAATTGTCCATATCTTCTAACTTATTAAGTGTATCTTGACTAACTGCATGTTCTTGTTTAGCTTTAGTAAATAAGCTTTCTAAGTAACTACTATTAATTCTAATTCCATCTGTATCAGGAGCATCAAATGCTTGACCTTTATCATTAATATCTATCGGCATAGCACGGTCGTATACTTTATCAGTTACCATAAATGTTGAGTCATCGTTATTGATTGTACCAATGTACCACATGTTATCTGGTATCTTTAGTTTTCCATCAGGTAAATGTTTAGGATCGTTTGGCCATACATTTGGTACCAAATCTATTACCCATTCATCACGAGAAGGCATTTCTAATATAGATAGCATTTCTGCAAAATAGTATTCAACACGAGCTATATTCATTTCATCTAGTATTGTTAAATACATTTCATCATTATAACTTGCTTCATACATAGCTTTTAATACTTCTGTTTCATTAAACTTTTTAGTAAACTCGTTGAAGTAACCAAATAGCTCTGTTCTATCTCTCCATGATGGTTGAACTGAAGCAATAGTTGCATCTCTACTAATAAATTTTCCCCAAGCATATGGAAGTGATGTTTTACCAGTACCAGAGATACCTTGTAAAATTACAAGTCTTGTTGCTCCAAGAGCTGCTACAAATAAACGAATAATTTTAACTTTGTAATATAGTTTCATACGACTAGCAGCAAAATTTCTAAACGTATCACATAACTCTTCAAGAGTAAATGTATTACCAAAATTTTCAGGTGTTTTTCCTTCATACTCTTCATCAATTTGAGTTAACTTGAAGAAACGACTTCCATTAGCTGCTTCAGGTATAGCTTCAGCTGGAGTTTCTTCTCCTTCACCAGCCTCTCCCTCAGTAATACCTTCACTAGTACTTTTAACATCATTAGGCATATCTATATTCAAAGCACTCTCTTGAGGTTTAAGACCAATTTGTGAAACTTTCAAAGCATATAACTCTTCTTTTTCTTGATTAAGTCTTATAACATCTCTATCAAGTTTAGCAACTTCTTCTAATAAGCTTTCTTGCTCAACTAAAGTTTTCTTAAACTTAAATATTTTTCTAATTAACAAAAATACTAAATATATAATTCCAAGTAAGAATGCAAGTATAAGTAATACTGCTAAACCTACTAATATCCATTGACCAACTGAAAATTCTCCAGAATATTCTTTTAATATTTTCAAATACGCTTTAAAGTTAAACATCTTAATAATGCCTTTAAAAAATCCCATAAAAATATTTATTATTCCAGAAAAGAATTGTTCAAATAAATCATATAAAAATCTAATATATGTTGACAATTCTTCCACCTCTATTCTTAATTCTATACTCAGTTTAATTTTATCATATTTTAGGACTAAATTACAAGGAAATATACACCATTTAAAAAGAAAAAAGTTATGCATTTCTACATAACTTAATTATTCAAATTAATTTAATTATTTTTTAACACTAAATTTTAATGTACTTGGAATACTAGTAACACTTTTATCACTAAATTTGGCAACAGTTTCTTCGTCTCTAGCATACCCTATTTTAGATTTACTAGCATTAAACATATATTTGATATCACTTGTATTAGTAATATCAAAACTACTTAAATCAAGTACTTCAGCAACTGATACATTAAACATATATTGCATACTGTCAACCGAAGTAGTATCAAATTTATCTAGTCCAATTATTTCTGTAGCAGCACTTCTATTAAACATTTGAAGCATAGTTTTTACATTACTTGTATCAAAACTACTAACATCTAATTTAGTCATTTTGCTATCTCTAAACATTCTTGACATATCAACTACTTTACTAGTATTAAAATTGCTCAAATCCACAGATGTTAACTTAGTTTCTCTAAACATTTGTGCCATAGTAACTACATTACTTGTATCCATTTTTTCAAGACCTATTATTTTTTTAGCATTTGAAGTACTAAACATTTGTGCCATATTATTAACTTTACTTGTATTAAAATTGCTTATATCTATTGTATCAATTTTAGTTCCCCAAAACATCGCAAACATACTTGTAACATTAGATGTATCAAAACTACTTGTATCAATCAAAGTAGCTTCACAATCATCAAACATTGATGACATATATACTACATTTCTAGTATCAAAATGTCTTAAATCAAGTGTTTTAATTTTACTATAAGCAAATAGTCCAGACATATTTTTAACTTTACTAGTATTAAAGCTTGATATATCGATATTTGGTGCATTAGTATAAGCAAATGTTCTAACCATTGATTCTACATTTCTAGTATCAAAATTTTTAACACCATTAATAGAGGTCGCAGAAGTGAAATTAAACATATAATCAATATTAGTAGCTTTACTAGTATCAAAACTACTAACATCTAAAGATTCAGCTTTAGCACCTTCAAACATTGCTGAAAAATCCTTAACACTACTTGTATCCATATTTTTCATATTAATAGTTTTTGCTTCTGTTCCAGTAAAAGCACCCTCAAAACTTATTATATTTGAAGTATTTGCTTTACTCATATCAATAGAAGTCGCTTTACTCTTAGAGAACATTGCTGCAGCTGAAACAACAGGTTTATCATTTATATATGTACATGTTTCAGCAACAACAGGATCAGTAGACGTTTTATCAGTAAGTTGCACTCCCCATCCATCGGTAGCCATATTCGTCCAATCTATAGATTTTCCATCGCTAACAAATTTACCTTCTTGCATATATCTATAAGTAAATTTTCCTTGAACAAATTCAGCACCTTGTACTAATTCACCATCATATGTACAACTAGTAGCTTTAGGTGGAACTACTCCATTACATTTATAGTCATCAAGATTTCCTTCTGTAACTCTATCTAAATCAAAGCTAGATAAATCATCATCTTTATAAACATCAACAACATATTTGCCATTACTAGCCTTTAATAATTCTACTTTTCCGCTATTATCTAAAACAATACAATATTTTAGTTTTTCTCCAGTCATATCAAGTTTAGAATCATTTTCAGAATCAATTACTTTAATATCAGTGTCAGTAACTTTCCCTGAAATATACTTTTTTTCAGCCTCTTTATAAATTGTCTTAGTTTCTGTTAAAAACGCAGTTTTTCTTGCTTTTGTATACATATTTAATACATTAGGAAGTGCGATTATTACTAGTATTGCAAGTATTGCTATTACTGCTAATAATTCTACTAATGTAAAACCTTTTTTATTCTTCATATCATTCTCCTACAATAACTAATTGTAGCATTTTTCACATTTTATAGCAATAAAAAAGCTATTCATTGAATAGCAATTTTTATATTAAACAAATCATTTAACTTTTTTATAATCTAGTAACAACATTATAAATTTATATAATTGATATATAAAGAATGCTGCTAAAGGTAAAATAATACATACGAAGAATCCTACTTTAGTTTTTAAGAATGTTAATATTGTTCCTAAAACTGGTATTCTTGTTCCATTCCATACAGAGATAATATCTCCAGGAGCAACTTGTTGTGGATCTTCTCCAGTGTTATTATCACCTTGAGTAACATATGATGTCATACCATTTACTGTAAGTGCTGATTTAATTCTGTGTGTTTTAATTATCTTAGTATTTTCTTCCATTGAGAAGAATGCGATAACATCGCCCTCTTTTAATTCACTTTTTCCATCATAAGATTTAGTAATAATTAAATCACCAGTCATGATAGTAGGTTCCATTGACCCTGTTTGAATATTTAGAGGAATGTATCCAAATATTTTAGAAACTCCTTTTTCACGAGAAGTTAATGTAATCAAAGTTACACTAGCTGCTAAAATAATAACAACCCAAATTATTATATCTAAAATAACTTTTAAAATCTTTTTTCCTTTCATATTACGCCTCCAATTTTACTATGCTGATGCATTCTTAGATATTTGAATGTTGAAAGTAATATTAGAACCTGAAGCATTATTTTCACAGTCATAATCTTGTCCTTCAACCCATCCATATATTCTAACTTTATTAATACCAGCAGCTAAATTAAATAATGTTTTATATTGTCCATTAGCAGTATTTCCATTTGGAGTTTGAATATCAGGAGTTACTTGATCAAAATATGTAGTAACTTTTGATTGATAGTCTACTGCAGGATTTGCAGCAATAGCAGTTTTAATACCATAGTAACTTGGTACAACTGTAGTTGTATCATAAGTAGTTTCACCATAGTTGTTTGCTTGTGCTACACCAGCAGCTGTATGTATATTTGAGTTTGGTTCCCAGAACATATTAGTAGTTCCACCAGCACTATGACTAGCAGCACCTTTTAATGCAATAGCATCTGCACTAGCACCAGTAGCAGCACTACCTTCATAAAGGAATGCAACTCTAGCAGCATTTTTAAGTCCAGTATCAGCAGCGGTAGCAACAACATCTGATGAAGTTGTTAAATACACTGTAGTAGCTTGTGTAGTTAATAAGAATAAATCAAATGCAATAAAGTCACCTGTAGTACCTGCTTTTTCAATAGATTGTTCTGCAACTAATCTATAACCATGAGCAGTAGTAGCATCAGCTTCAATACTACCTTTATACATTTTCATAAATCCTGTAGTAGCATCTACATCACCTATAGTAGATACAGGAACAATTTGATTTGGTAATTGGTTTGTATTACCAGCATAAGCATTAGCAGTAATATCATTAGTTGAAATATTTGCTTTCCAGTTAACAGCATCTACAGAAACTTGGATACCATTAGCAGCACTAACATTTACATCAATGCTATCAACAGTAACAGTTGTATTTTCAGTGAACCATGCATAAGATGCAGTAGTTAAAGAAATAGCAGTAACTATTAACATAAGGAATGCAGTAAGAATCTTTTTTCTATTATTATTTGATTCTTCACGATTTTCTTTTACAACATTGTTTTCAACAACATTAGTTGCTTGTGGTTGAACAGGAGTATTATTAACAACTGCTTGATCAACAGGTGTTGTTTGAACATTGCTGTTTACATTGTTTTCATTTTCCATAATTTAATCCTTTCATTAATCAGTTTTCTCAGTAATTATCATAGACATTTTCATTTCCCCTCCAATGATATCATCGATACATTCAGGGTCTTTACCTTCAAGCCAAACAATTACAGTGTACCTGTCTATTTCACCAGGTTTAATGTTATCTCTATCTTGTTGCATTATTAAATGATTTGATAAAAACGATATTGTATTTGGTTCAGCTTTGCCATCTTTAGCTTTTTTAGCATAAACCTTTTTTTCGCCATTAGTATAAAGAGCAACCCTAACAGCCTCATCAACATTCTTTATAACAGATTCTATAACAATCTTAGATTTATAACTAACATTCTCTTTTCCATCATTTTTTACAAAGAACGTATATGCGATATAGTTATCTTCACTATGATCACCTTCTTTTGATATTAAACTATCAAAAGGAATCCACCCTTCAGTAATGTTATCCATATACTCTAAACCTTTTACTTTAATTTCAACAGTTTCCGCAGAAAACTCTGAATCAGAAGATAAAAGTATATGTCTTTCAGACTTCAAATTTCTATCTAGTTTAATTGTAAAATAACCATTACTATTCACAACATATAATATTAAATATAATATCGAGAAAAATAGTAATAAAACTAATAAAGCCATTTTTACAATTCTAGTAAATAATTTTCGTCTATAAACTTTTTCAGCAGTTACTTTAACAGTATTATCCATAACATCACCTACTTATACATTTTATAAGTTCCATTATCATATTCTTCTACAATTGTGGCATTAACGCTTCTAGAAAAATTGATAATACTTTCATAATTAGTAACTTCGCTAGGCTTTAAAAATAAATAATTTACAAGACCTTTAAGTTTAATAGATTTTTGTTCTAGAGTATTTAAATGATAAACGCCAATCATAACACCAGCATTCTTCAGCTCTTTTACTTTAATATCTCTAGAAATTAGTTCACTATATGGTACTAAAAATACAAAATGATTAAGAGTTTTAGGCTCTATAATATTAAGCATCTTAGTAACATTAGTTCTAAGTCTAAAAAATCCATTCGGAAGTTTTATAAAATATAATGTATTCTTTTTATCAGAGAAAACATCTTTAACTATTTGAAAACTTACATTTTCAGCTTCAATATACTTAAAGTCTATCGCAAATTCATATTTAATAAAAGCATCATATACATGATTAGAATCAATACCACTAAATTCTTCTTTATCAAAATGAATTCTTGACATAAAGTAATTAATACCATTTAAATTACCAACTATGTCATAATAAACTTTTAAAGGTGATTTCGATAATTCTCTTAAACACTTTTTATAGTTTTTACTTTCTTTAGTAATATTTTTAATTATTTTAATATAATTTTCATCAAATAATTCTTTTACTTCAGAATCAAAAAGTGACTTATTCTTAACTTCAAACATCTTTATAATTTCTTCATAACTATATTTGTCTTTAGTTAATGAATTAGAATATTCTTCTAAAGCAATATTTAAAAGAATAAGTTTAGCTACTAAATAATACCAATTAAATAACTTTTTATTATCAATCAAATCTAAGTAATCAACTACATTTTCAAAAATAAGTAAAAGCATTCTTTTTGGTACAATACTAACTACACCATATTTTTCAAATATTTCTGTATATTCTTCTAGAGCTTTATCTATGTTTCTATTTCCAAAAAAGAAGTCTTGATAGAATTTATCTATACATATTTCAAAGTCTTCTATATTTTTTGGATATGGAACAATCTCATCACGAATAAGTATATCTACGTTTTTAAGAATGCATTTAGCCTTTTGTTTTAAAAAAACATCTGCTATGCACCTCATTATTTCCTCCTTACCCTATACATTATACAAATTAATTATATACTAGTTTTAGAAAAAACACAATATTTTCACGATAAAAAAAGAAGGATAAACCTTCCATTATTTTTATAAGACTATATGTCTACTTCTAGAAATTATACTTTTATAATTTTTTAAACTATTTTGATCATTATTTTGATTTAATGTTTTGCCTAAAGCAGTTATACATCCAAGTTTTTGATTTGGTGTTAATTTTGCTAGTTTAACAACCTTACAAGACATCAAAAATCTCATGATATTGTCTACATGACCTAATGTATGACTCGCAGAATTATAAGCAAAATATACTATATCACCATTACCCATTTCTTTAGAAAAGAATAAGTATGAGCCATCTTTCTTTAATTTACCATTTACTACCTTTAATGGAACATATACTTCCACATCAGAATGTTCATCAATCATATAAACACCTCTAGTATTATTTTACATTAAATGAATACTTATTGTCAAATTAGTTCTTAAAA
>CAVIUL010000045.1:0-13184 GCA_963645885.1 bacterium
TAACTACCCATTCTGCTATTCTGTTTTTACTGCCTTTATAAGGAATTCCGTAATTACCAGCCACGAACTGCCCCCACAATAACTTGTCCATTACCTAGACAACATAACTGATAGCCAGCACTCAAATTATCGCACTGGTCATCGTGCTTTCCACTAGGAAATTCCTTAACTTCTTTTAACCAATCCAAATTCCACCCACTCGCTAATATATGTACGTTTCCACCGTCAAAAATCGGCTCTACATAACTCATTCTTGCCACTTTATCCCCTTTGATATTTATTCCCCTTACAACTCGCCTGCCATTGAATATGTATTCCATTTGATTAAGAGCGTCTTTACTTTCTATCGTGCTTTCACAAGCAATGGTTACATTAAAGCCATCTTTCTCTGCAACCATTCTGATAAAGTTATCACGTTCAGGAGCGTTCGCCCTTATTCTTGCCACATCTTTAATCCACAGTTCCCATAAATCACCTTTTTTGATATAGGCTAGTAATGTTCCGCTTGTCCAATCGGGGTCTGCTTTTTGCGTTTGTTTTGCAGTATGGGCCAAGTCCCAAACTCTGTAATATTTCGTATTAGGAAATTCAGATACTGAATTATGTACTTGTATTTTTGACGTATTTATTAAATTTCCACCCCTAGTGGTAGGATTGCACTGCAAAAGCCCAGCACTTGCATAATCACCTAAAGACGCAAATTGTTGTTTATACCAATTTTCACTAAAACGCTCGGGAAACAACCAGTCATATTTTATATGTTCAACATGATATTTTCTATCTTTGTATTTTTCATAATCTTTTACACCTATATCTACTTCCCCATTCATTGCCGGAAAAGATACAATCTTAAACTGTGGGAAGTCTTTATCAAACAAAGGAGATAAAGGGTCTATTTTCTGTTCTATACGACCTATAATATCATCAACGTGCCACTGAGTGGCTAATACAATAGTAATACTTACTGGGGCCCGTCTTGTTAAAAAGTCATTTGTAAAATGCTCCCAAGTTGTATTTCTAATTGTTTCACTTTCAGCGTCTGCGCGGCTTGCACAATAATCGTCAAGCAACCCTAAATGATAACCCTTACCAGTAATTCCCGAACCTAACCCACTCGCAACACAACTACCAGTATGACCCTCTATTCCCCACTGTTGTACACCTCCATTAGTCTTACTAACTTCAATAGTTGGATAGAGTTCTTTATATTCTGTACTTCTCATCAGGCCCCTAGCGTATCTAGAAAAGCCTTCTGCAAGTGAACTAGCATAAGTTACAAGCATTACTTCATTATCGGGAAACTCACCCAAAAAATGTGGTGGGAGATACCTAGATAACATCTGAGATTTCCCATGTCTGAAAGGAACTTTAACAACAAGAAATGTAGACTTGCCATTCCTAAAATCTTCCATTGCGTTATCAATTAATCTGCAAATCTCCCTAGTATGTAAACCTGTGCAGAATTGTTCACTTGTATTCTGCCATGTATATGACATAAACTCTAAATGAGAATATCTTGCTTTTAATTTTCTAACTTCTTCCTTA
Source organism: bacterium (assembly GCA_963645885.1). Classification (GTDB taxonomy): domain Bacteria; phylum Bacillota_I; class Bacilli_A; order RF39; family UBA660; genus CAG-1000. The sequence continues at coordinate 1,546 of CAVIUL010000045.1, forward strand.
CTCGCTATCTGTAACATTTATCTTTTCACAAAGTTCTAAATATAAGTCTCTTTCTTCCGGTGTAAGTTTATCTAAATTTTGTTTAATTACATCTGTGTTTTGAGAAGTAACATTATTGACGTTTACTATTGGTGCTTCATCAGCATACCCACGCTCTTTACCTTTTTTTGACAGATACCACTTCCCGTCTTGAGTATTTCCCTCTTGAATGGACTTTACTAAAGAACTTTCAGCAATATCAAGGATTTTTTCTTTTTCATCTAAATAGGCTCGTCTAGTGCTTTCGTACTTTTCAATATTTAGTTTAGCAGTCCGCCAAGTTTCGCATCCTAAACGTTTTTGAACAACGGTAACGATACCGCCACTATCTTTAATTGCCTTTAATATTTTTTGTTCTGAATATTTGTAACTCATTCTTACTTACCTATACCTTTATGCAAAAATTAAAACACTGAATATATTTCAATTCAGTGTTTCCAACTATTTAGTTTTTTCTTTTGTATATGTATAACCGTAATTCTTTTGGTTTTTTTTCAGCCATTTATCCGTTTCTTTTGAGTAATCATTACTAGTTGCTTTAGCCTTATTAAGACCAACTAAGAATTTTTTTGAATTAAAGTGAGTACCTTTTGTAACTGTGTAAGTGTATTTACTACCTATTGCAGATACGGCTTTTTGAGAAATATTTGCTAAACTTCTTAAATCAGTTGGTGAAAGGTTACTTCCACTAGGGTGATTATGAAGTAGTGTATTACCTTTAGAGTATCTCGTATCTCCAAAACTAACAGAATGACTTGCACCTTCATTAAACTGATGAACAAACCCTTGACTGTCTACTTCATATAAATATTCGTGGTCTGAATTTTTAAAGTTTCGAGAAAATACTTTTTTAGCATTTTGAAAAGACTTTGTTTTTATCTGAACATTAGCCTCGGCTGGAACGTGTTTATCAGTTCTTATTTTTCCAAAATCATCGTCTTTTGCATTTTTATGAAAAAGTTTATGACCATTAGTTATATTTAAATAAGAACTTCCACGTCCACCATTTAATATAAATGCGTTCCTTCAACTACTCCCAAACGTTAGAAACGTTTAAATCTTTTTTATCTTTTATTAACTGCTCTATTGTTTCACCATTGATTTTAAAATCAAACAGTTCATCAATATTGTTAAAACAATTTTCTTTTGTTTCGTCAGTTCTCATATCTATTACATAAAACTTCTTTTTTCCTGCAACCTTTTGACGTGTTACAAGAATATCTTTTTTTATGTAAAAACCATTAATAACTTTATTAAACATAAAGGATAACTGTTCTTTAGTCATATTCGCCTCCTATTATTTCTTGTGGTTTATTTTTGAAAGTTGAAACATTTATAAATTGCATATTATCCATAATTTTTATTTTATCAAAATTATCTGTAGTTGTAAAACATAAGATTTTAGACGGCTCTAATCTTTTTACCATTTCTTTTATTCCGTCTATAAATAGTTCTACACTTCCTTTTTGTTTTAATGTTCCTGTAGAACTTATTGCAACAATAGAATGTTTAGGCTCTCCGTCAAAACACCACGAATAACTATCTTTATCAGACCACGCAATAGTAGGAATTACAGTACAATCTCTATCTTGATAAAATTTTGCAAGCCAGTGTTTTCTGTAATGATTATATATTTGAATTGCTTTTGGAAAATCAGAATATAAACTAAAATCGGGTGAACATATAACACCGCATTTTTTAAAGTTGTTTATATATTTATTCGGATAGTTCCATATTGTTTCAAACTGATAATCATCTAAACAAAAATGCACACCAATATTTTTCCTGCAATAATAATCTTTTTTTACATAATTAAACCCTAACCAATATTTTATATCTATATCGCCATTATATGGAGCAATCTGTGGTATATCAAACTTCCCTATACCCTCATAAATTGCCTTATCTAAATTACAAAAAGCCATTTATTCCACCATTTTACAGTTATAACCTAATTCTTTTAAACGCAAAAATGACTGTTCTAATTCTATTTCATTTTCACATTCAACAAAAATACCTAACTGATTGATTTTATCATTAGACTTTTTATCTCCAAAATCTATGTCTATATCATTTTTTAAATCTATTGTTCCACAAGGCAATTCGAAGTCAGATAAATTAACATCATAATCACCAATAAATTCTAAGACGCTTTCTTTAGTCATTTTCCCATAATGACTATTTAATCTTAAAAGCAAATCTCTTGCAGATTGTTCGTCTTTGCAATCAACATAAACAACTGGTAAAGGTGGAAAAAAATATCCTAAACTGTCAAGTTTTTTTAATGCTTTATATCTGCCGTGTCCGTCTAAAAGATAATTTATCTCTCTTTGTTTCCATACGAAAAAAGGAAAACTAAAACCATACTTTTTAATTGACTTTACAATTTTGTCGACATCTTCATCAGACCTATCTTTCAAATTTCCTTGAAATTCAGTCAAATCTTCAAACTTAATAAAATCTTTTGTCTCACAATTTATCTTTATTGTATCTTTAATAATCATAATACCCTTGTATCTACTGAACCTTTGAGCATAGTTAGTCCTAGGCTAGTGAAAGCCTAAATTGACATAACCGCCCAAATACGAGTTAATACCCTTTGTAGAGCCACCTCGCCCCGAGCCTTTCATTTTATGCACATTATGAAAGTAGACTGCCTTTCTTAGTCGTGCCGACCACTTATTCAGTCGCAATCTTTCGTCAGAACTGTGATAGTGTAATAAGAACCCATTGTACTATCTTTGTTAAAATCAGCCCCCAATCGAGACATTGAACGCATAAAGACTGATTGATTTTATGTTATTTTATTAATTGACACGTGTCAACAAAAAAAACCTTTAATTGCCCCATATCTTCAAAATTTAGGGGGTCTTTCGTTTATTTAGTATAATTTGTCAATTTACCTTTTAAGCCTCTCAAAAGGGCTGGAATTGCGTCTACGCAACCTTTTCTCTTTTTCTTCATCGTAATTATCAATCAGAAAAAGAAAGTTTTTATCATTTTCCGCTATCGTGTCTATATTCATTATTGCTACCTTAATTTTGCTTTCGGTTGTATTACACAATATTCGCAAGTCTTTAATGTTTAGAAAAGTATATTTATTTAAGTAATAAATAATCTGCTTCACAAGTTGTTTCACATTATCTGATTTCATTTTTCTTTCTCTTCCTATACTCCCTTTGTTTCTCCATTATTTCCCTTTTATGGATTTCATAATATTTTTTTTGGTAAGTATTTCTTCCTCTTCGCCACTCAGGATTATTTTTATTTCTCTCATATCTTTCTTTGGCATCACTTTTAATAGCATTACTAGAATTCACATCACCAATTTCCCTTGCTCTCTGATGACGGGCCAGCATTATTTTAGCCCTAAGGATATAAGAAATAGATTTTTCTGCATCTGTAGAAAAGCCGCCAAAAAATCGGTTTATAATTGCCAGTTCGGGCCTAGTCAACACATACAAATTATCTACTGAAAAATCTCTATTATTACTGTTTAGGAAAATTACAACATTTCCTTTTGGAACTTTGCAATTATGTGCATTTTCATAAATGTACACTTGCTTTTGTTTCCACACATTCGGCTCTGCAACCTTAATCCTAATCATTCCTTTTTTTTCATTTTCTGAAAATAAAGGCTTTTGATTAGGATTTCTGTTTTTTTTTCTTGAGACAATTCCCAACTCAATCTTTTTTGTTGTGCAATTAGTTGTTAAAGCGTTTTTAGTAAAATGAGTTCCAAAACGTTCATTTATTGCCAATAACAACATTGTTTTGTCGCAAGGTTCTTTTAAGGGAATTCTATCCCTTATAAAATTGTCTATTTCTTCGGTCCAAAGAAGCATACCTATTCAATAGCCAAAGTTTTTGGCATTGCCCCTTTTAAGTTCCATTCGTTAGACAGTCTAACACCATCTAACTGCACATTCGCAATATTAACAATCTGCTGGCTAATATCACAAACTGCCTTTGCCTTTGCAATTTCCGCCACAGTTGTTTCTTTTGTGTTACAAACATCATCATCGAGCAACCGTTCTAATTGCTCAAAAAGATGATTATTCAAATCTGATAATTTATTCTGCATTATTACCCCCCTAACACTATCCCTACAAGATATTTACTCATAGGCAAGTTGTTTTTTTCTGCAAGTCTTTCAATTTCTTTTTTTTCACTTTCTTTAAAACATAAAGAGTGCCTACTCTTTTTTTCATCAGCTCTTATTACAAGAAGTTTTTTTTCTGCATTGTTGAAAATTTCATCAACAATGTATCTGGACACAGTTTTTCCTACTCCATCAGCAAGGAAATTTAATCTGTCCCATTCTGTGTCTGTTAAGAGTATAGTTGTATGCACATACTCTTTTGACAACCCTCTGTCTTTTGGCCCACGTTTTCCCATAAAAAACTCCTTTTTTTTCTAATTATCGGGTTTTCTCACCTTTTCCAATAACTTTTTAAAAACTTCTACAGAAGTATTTTTTTTAATATATTCTAACGCTTGAAAAGTTGTTACATCAGGCTCTGTCACCATAATGTAGTACCTTTCAAGAGCAGTTTCAAAATCCATCGCTTAAAATTTCCTGGTCAACAAAATAACCTTGTATCTCTCTCCCTTCTTCCGTCATTTTTACTCCAAAAAAAAAGTGGTCTGTCCCACCGTCAACCGTCTAGTTCCGATTTGCCAATTTTATTTTTCAGGAGATAAAATTAAACTTTAATGTCTGTCAACTCCCCATGTTTCTGCAATTCTTCCACTAAAAAAAGAATTGTAATTTTTGCACAGCCTAACATATAAGCGTCTGTGCAATAATCAGGGATTTCCATTCCTTGTTTTTCCCTAATCCACTTTTTGTTACTTTCGAAATCCCCATCTAGGATTTCTTTGATGAAATCTTTAGTTGAATCACCAATCATACCTTTACCCCTTTACTCTTGATTTAATTGCCACGTGGCAACTAAAGATAAGATACAGTAAAAATTATTTATTGTTAATATAATCATTGATTATTTTTAATACTTTTGGTCTTCTGTTTTTTGCATTGTGAAAAGGTTTTGACGTTAAATGATAGCGCCCACAAAATTCACAAATATATTTTCTTTTAGGTATTTTTTTTCCTATTCGTTTTCGCCTTTTATGATTGATAGCCTCGTTTGCTTCTTTTGCGGTGTAACATCTTTTACCTGTTCTTTCACAATATTCATAAGGTATTTGTTCCCAGCCATTGTCTATTGCCCTCATCACTCGCCCCGGAAATCTTTCATTTCTCTAATTAAAATATCTGCTAAAATATCCATTACTGCACCTTTACTTTTTCCTATATCTACTTTTGAATTACAGCCTAAACTACAAACATACTCACCATTGTATGTGCTATCAATAAAAAATGTTCCATACTTCTTACGATTTACTTCTGTATTTCCAATTTTATGTGCATATTGTCCTTGTCCATAGTTCAAAGGTTTTCCACAGACTGCACAAACTCCCCCCGAACGTTGCAACGCTTGCTCTCGTTGTCTTATCTGTCTTTCAGTCAAAATATATCTCCCAAAAATTCTTCTTCCTTTTCTTTTTCAAATAAATTATCAATTTGGTTTTTCTTTTTTATCAAATCCCCCGATAGAATAATTCCCAAAAAAGAACATAACTCATAAAGCGTATCAATCAAATAAGAACACTGAACTGTATCTATCTTCTTCATACTTTCGGGAATGGGTTCTCCAGTTATCTTTGACACGTGATATGGATAACCTTTTGAAATTGCTTTTATTTTTGCTTGCCTTTCAATTTCAGTTACATCTTCTCCAACTTCATTAGCAATTATCGTAATTAATTTCCATGCAAGATTATTTTGTGAACCTTGCCCAGTTGTCCTGGGTTTATAAACTCTATTTATCGTAACTGTACAAAATCCATTTGATTTTTTATTACATAATTCTGAAAGTTCTAACAGCTTAGATTTATATGGTTCTCCCGGAAGTTCAAAAATTAATTTCTCATCTTCTATTCTGTGTTTTAAACAAACTTTCAACTCACTCATCTTCTGCCCCTTTCCTTAATTTTCTAAGATTTTTTAATTGGTTTAACCACATCAACAAAAATTCATCTGAGCAATTAACTAAATGATTTAATGTTGACTGCTTTCCTACTTGATAAGAAATATACATTAAAAAAATTACCAAAACTGTTAAAAAAATAAAATCCATAAACCCACCTAAAAAAAATAGTGCATAAGTTCCAAATTAGGTATTTTTCTACCACTTATGCACTATTTGAAAATTATTCTTTTTTCTTAATCAGTGAACCAATCAAGACAACCAATGCTGAAATTCCAGCAATAATTCCGACTGTGGCAGTCAAAACACTGGAAATTCCTTCTGCAGATACGCCGCCCAAAATCAAGACTGCAGTTGAAACTAGCCACAAAATCCAGGCAACAATTTTTACTGTAATATTATTAAAAAAGTCTTTCATTCTGCTTTTTACCTCCCTTATATTAAGAATAAAGGGGCGACCTTTTTACTTCTATAACGCCCATTGGAAGAAGAGCAAAAATCCACCCCTTGCCCCCATTGATTTTACAATGCTTACTCTATAACTTCACCGCCAAAAACTCTTAATAAGATTTCGACTTGCTCAGTTATTTTTGTTTTTTTAAAATGGAACTCCATCATCTTTAAAACTATCTTCTTGCAATCCCATATCCTGGTTTTGTTGCTTTCCGCTACTTCCATTATCTTTCGTTAATAGCTGCACAACTTCCGCATTGATAACAACTCTACTACAGTTACTTCCGTCTTTACCTTTCCACCTTTCCTGCTTCAAGGTTCCTTGTACTGCAATCTTTTTCCCCTTCAACAAATAAGGTTTAAGACTTTCTGCCATCTTTCCCCAAATTACAACATCGAAAAAAGACGCCTCGTCAGTCCATTCATTGTCACGCTTAATCGAACGATTAACCGCAATAGTTACATTAGCCCTAGCCATTCCGGAATTTGTATAACCGAAATCTCTTTCACTAGCCCCACAATCTTTTACAAGATTTCCAATTAGACAAACTGTGTTTAAATCTGTCATTTTTCTTTTCCCCCTTCTACTTCGAGAAGTCTTTAAATCTATGGCAACATACATTGCCATTTTTTATAAATATTGCCTCATACAAGACATTATTTTTTTTAATTATTATTTCTTTTTTTTGTTTTACTAGTTCTTTAGCCCTTTGCTCTGCACCAGCAAGACTTGAATAAAAGTTGCCGTCAACTTCATAATTAACAGAAAAATCTCGCCACATTATACACCACTAGAACCAAAGCCATTGGTTCCTCGTTCTGTTTCTGTCAATTCTTCAACTTCAATAAGTTCAAACTCAGGAACTTTTCTAATTGCCATTTGACAAATCCTATCACCAAAACTAATTTTCAAAACACTATCAGAATTATTAATAATGTTTGCCGAAACTTCACCACGATAGTTACTATCAATTGTTCCAATAACACAATCAATTTCGTTTTTTGATAAGCCCGAACGTGGCCGAATTACAGCTTCATACATTTTTGGAAGTTCCAAAGCGAAGCCTAATTTTACCAAGGTTCTACTTCCAGCAGGTATATACAAATCTTCTGCCGAATAACAATCTAAGCAAGCGTCACCATCGTGCTGATAACTAGGTAACTTACCATCGTCCATTAATTTTATTTTTACATTAACCAATTTTGTACTCCTTTACTTGTCTATTTTCACCATAACGATTTTTTACACTTTTAAAATCCGAAATGATATTTACGCCTTTTCTTTTAAGTTCATAAATACGACCGCTTAACCTTGTCTCCCCCAGGTCAACAAATGCTTCTAGTGAAGTTATCGCCCCGAACTCTAAAATATAATCAAAAACTCTTTGCTCACCTTTACTTAATTTAATTTCATTCATAATTTCCCTCTTAAAAAAGAATTGGTCTTTATTTTGCGTCTAGAACATTTTCTAAAGTTGAAAAAGAGACGATAATCAACTTTAGAAAACTATCACCAAAACCGCCCGACCCAGCACCTGGGCTTTCAGGTACAGACTTTCAACGAACCTTTCTGCAACCTACTCAACCAGTCTATTACTATTACTAATTTCCCGAATAATGTTCTCTCCAATAAGAGCAAAATTCACAACACGAACAATATCCATTACATTTACCGTCAGTTCCTTTTCTTTCTTCAAGGAACATTTTATTATCAGCCATTGTTTTTAAGTAAAGTTCGGCATCAGCTTTTGTATCACAAAGTTTTACAGCAGTTTTGCGGCCTTCTTTCATAACTGCCCATTTAGAAGATTTTGCCCACCTTTCTTCTTCGGTACAAAGTGGCAATTCTTCATCTGTCAAATCTTCTGCCAAAGTCAGAACATTTATCTTTTCTCTGATTTTTCTTTCAATCTCTTTTAAATCACTTTCAGTTACATCAAACTTATAAACGTACACTGGTTTAGATGGATAATTACTTTCAGTCTCTGCCTTTGTCTTTGAAAAGTCTTTGAACATCATTATAAAACGACATTCATTTACTTCTAATCCTTGTTGACGCAATAACCAAGCATAAACAAGCCCCTGAAACTTCCAATCTGCAAAGTCCCCAAACTTGTATTTCCAAACAGTTGCGGTCTTATAATCGAATATGATTTTCTGTTTCATATCGTAACAGTCAAGTTTTCCCGTTACTTTATATTTCCCTATCTGCTTTTCAAAACGTTCTTCAACAAACGTATCAGGAGCCTCACGCTCAAGTAAAGCGTGAACTGCAGTCCCAAACAAAGCCCAAATCCTATTAGACACATCTTCCGTCATTTCACCCCAATGACGTTTTGTCAGAAGGATTTCCCTTACACCATTTTTCAAAGTTGTTGCGGAGATTTCCCCTTCCGCATTATGTGGTTTTACATCACACACATCTACCAATGCTTGTGGTAAAGCCATTTCATTTGTTATAATCATTTTTTCAAACTCCTTGTTGACACGTACGAAATGACGTGTCAACTTCTTGATTTTTTTTTAAGCGTTTACTTTCTGCTCTTGTCCGGCAAGATAATCTAAAATCCTCCGAATTCCAACTTCATCGTTGGCGTTCATCAAATCTCTAGCCCGCTTTTCATAGTCGCCTTTTAAATCGCCCCTAGTAATGGCGTCCATAATCTGTGACTTCATTTTATTTATTTCGGGACTTGCAGTCCTTTGCGAAACAAAAGGTTTTCTGTCATTCGGGTTCATTGTCCCATCAAGAACATCTCCACTTTCGGAGATTTCAAAAGCGTTTTGGTAAAGATAACGCTTTATATAACTTTCCACCGCCCCCAAGTTCTGAACAGCGTGGCAACCTTTCAGGCTAGCCTCACTCATAGGGCTAGTGAAAGTGATTTTATCTTCCGGCTTTTCGCAATCGATAAAATCCAAAAAAGCCATTTCATTTTCAAATCTGATAACGCAAGTGGCTTTTAATGCGTTACAGATTTCGTTTGTTGCTGGCAATATGTCAGCAAGTTCAAAATAAGTATAGCCAGCAAACTTATTTTGACCATTTTGTTTAATTCCTTTGGACTTAAAGTCCACCCTGGCTTGATTTAATTTTTCGTAAACATTCATAGTTTACCTCCTTTTTGATTGTTGCCACGTGGCAACTCTTGATATTTTAATTTAATTAATTTTATCAATATTGATTAGGCAGAAACTTTCTTCTGCTTTTTCGTTTTTTACTGTCAGATATTTTACAATCTGCCACCTATCGTCTACTAAAATTCCAACATCAACTAATAAGTCTAAGATGGAACTTAGTCCATTATCACTATCACGCCTTCTGTTATCAGCGTGAAAAAACTCAATTTTTACCGATAATTTCCCATCTATCGGTAATTGATTTTTTACTAAATTAATTTGTGGGATTAACTGCATTTTAGCATTTTCCCACCAAATTTTATACCGCTCCGACGTTGTAACAATCGGGCGGCCTCCTCGGACAAAGACTTGCTTGCTATTTTTTTTAGCAACAGTCTCTCCATTTATTTTAAATCTTACCATCATTGACCGCCTTAAGTTCTTTCAGGGAGACAAAGATTTTCCCCCCAAACCGTTTACTTCCCAGCTGCCCACGATGCAACCTTTGGTAAATCATCGCCTGAGAAACATCTAGTTTCTTGCTGGCAGCCTGAACAGACACCCAGTCCCAGTCTTCATCGGGCCTTGAGCGTATTTCCTTTACCAGGAGTTTACTTTCTCCCAGCAACTTTTCAATTGCCAGGTTTTTCTTCTCCAATGCTTCCAGGAAATCTTCCAATGTTTGCACTTTCCCACCCCTAATAAAAAATAATACTTAAAATTAATGTTGTCATACCTAAAAGGTACGCAACAAACCAAACAAAGGAACTATCGCAAAAATCTAGGATAGTTCCCACCCAGTCTTTTCTAAAGACATTTTTTTTAATTTCAGTGATTTTCATTTTTTTCACCCAACGAAAATAGGGTAGAAGATATTCTCATCTTCTACCCTATTTTTTAATGATACCAAACATCGGCGCATAAAACGCCGTCTTTTGTTTGGTATACGTCTTCCTGACGTATACCAAACATAAACGCTGGAAATCTTCCAGCGTTTATGTCGCTGACCATCTTCCATACTTCGGAAGAAGGAATATATCCTTCTTCCGAATAATTACAAGTTGTATCTTCATACACCTTGTAATATCCGCCTTTTTTTTCGAGGATTTTCATTCCTCGAAAGAAACCATCATTTTTAATACTTATGTCCAACACAGTTCTCATAACGAACTCCTTCTCTTGATTTTTTTTTGTTGCTTCGTGGCAACAATTAAATAATACAATGTATAAATAATATTGTCAATATTATTTTAAAAATATTTTTTATTTTTTTTGTATCTTTTACATTTTTTATATTTTTTGATATTTTAATCTTTATGGTTTTAATTAAAAAACAAAAAAATTATCTTGAAAAGTTTTTGTTTCACCCTGACATTGAACCTTTTCTTTATTTTGCAGATAGTCCTAAACAAAATTATTTTTATGAAAAAAATCCTTTGGAAAAATTAAAAATCTATATAGTCTCTGGTAATGCTGGTAGTGGACTGAATATCTATTCAGATGAAGAACCATCTGCCCTTTATTCTTCATTCAAAGTCATAAAGCCACCCTTATGGGTAAAAGTTGCACCAGTTCCTTACTACCCACGCTATCGGGCGTTAAATCCATATCAACGGTTTGAATATCTAACATTTTTAGAAAATCCATATAAAAAATCAAAAATCGGTTATTGCTATTTATTATTTTACGCCCTGGAGCGGAGATTGTACGAAGGTCGATTAGAAGTTATTCCCATAATGGAAAAGTTTGCTATTTCACAATGTGAAAAATTTCAAAAATCCGTTTATAAAACTTTATGGAAATATCACCTTTGGAAAATTGGCAAACTTTATCCGGCTAATGCAAAAGTTTTTTACAATTACACACTATATATTACTTGCAATATTTCTGAATAAAACTGTACAACACCTGGTTTAGTCTTTTTTGCTCTTCATCGGTTACACTTAATTCAAGTGTTGAGTTATTCCCATCAAT
>CAVIUL010000046.1:0-7710 GCA_963645885.1 bacterium
AATGTCATAAGAGCTCCTATTAGTAGGAATGGTCCAAATGGAATAATTCCATCTTTATTTTTTCTACTTATTATTAATGAGAATATTAATCCTACAACTGATCCTATAAATAATGCTACGAAGCTATTTATAGTTCCAATAGCTAATGCAATTATTGCCATTAATTTTATATCTCCATCTCCAAGAGATTCTTTTTTAAACATGTAATTTCCAAGAAGTTTTAATCCATACATAATTGCAAATAATAATGCTGATGCAATAATATGTTTAAATACTTCACTCATTTCTAAATAACAACACAATGTAATTATTATTGATATTCCTGATATAATAAGTACTCTATCAGAAATATAGTAATAAAGAAAGTCACTTATTATTGTTACCATTAATGCACATGTTATTATTGTTGCTATCCAGAAATCAAATGTAAAATCATACATTATATAATTACACAAGAATAGTAACGCACATACTATTTCTACAAATGGATAAATAAAGTTTATTGGTTTTTTACAATAAGCACATCTTCCTTTTAAGAATATGTATGATAGTATTGGAATGTTCATATACCATTTTAATGGTTTACCACATTCGTTACAAAAACTACTAGGGAAAGTAGCTTTTATTTTGTTTGGAATTCTATATCCCATACATCCTAAAAAGCTACCCATTACAGCACCTAGTACTGTTAAAAATATCATTATTTCTATTTTCATTTTACCTAACCCTCTTCTAACTTATTGTTGAGTACATTCCGAACATTGGAACAACTATTGCTATTAATATAAATCCTACAATTACTGCTAAGAAAATTATCATGATTGGTTCAATAAATGTTTTGATCATATTTACTGAGTTCTTTTGTAGTTTTTGATAATAATCTCCAACTTTATCAAGCATTGTAGCAAGTTCTCCAGTTGATTCTCCAGTTAATATCATATAGTATGCTACCTGAGGAACAGCCCAATTATCTTTGAATGTTTCACTCATTTTTTCACCTTTTAATAGGTTGTTGATTGTTCTATACATTATTCCTTTATAAACTTCATTCGATGTTATTTTTCCTAAGATATCAATACTATCTGTAAGAAGTACATTGTTTTTATTTAATGTTGCAAATGTTCTTGCGAATAGTGAGATTTCTTTATATATAATTAGATCACCTACAATTGGTAATTTCATAAATATTGTTTGCATCATAGCTCTAAATGCTTTTACTTTCTTGTATAAGTAAGTATATATTACAATTACTGCTAGAACTACTTCTATTATCTTCATGTATTCATTTTGTAAGAATGCTGAAATATTTAATGTAACTACTGTTACTGGGTTTAATTCTGCATTCATTGATTCATAAACATCTACGAATTGTGGAACTATATAAACTAGCATGAATACAACTATAGCTATTGCAAATATTAATACTATGCATGGATAAGCAAGAGCACTGATAACAGCACGTTTAGTATCTTCAACTTCTTGGTAATAAGCACTCATTTCATCTAATGTTCCTTCTATATTACCAATCATTTCTGCACTTTTAATCATGTTTATTAATAATGCTGGGAATACATTTCCTTGTTTATTTAATGCTTCTGAGAATGTTTCTCCCATTGTTAATTCGTATATTACTGCATCATATACTGATTTATATTTTTTTCTTTTATCTTGTTCTGCTAAGACTTTAACAGCATCTGTTAGTGGAATACCTGCTTTTATATAAGTTGATAATTGTGCTAACCAGAATACCAAGTCTTTATTTTTCATTTTCTTTTTAATACTTGATGATTCTGTATGGAAGAAGTTAATTGCCCAGTTTGTTACTATTTCGTAAACAGTCATTCCTTCATCTATTAAATATGAATAAACATCTAATCTTGAAAGAGCTGCGAAATAACCTTTTACTAGTTTTCCTTCTTTATTTCTTGCTAAGTATCTATATGTCTTTTTAGCTTCTGTTCTAACAGCATCGTCTCCATTTGAATTTATTGTTAAAATAATAAGACTTGCTTCTCTTTTTTCACGTGCTGCTTTTACAAATGAAAGATTCTCATATTTTTCTTTAATATAGTTTTCTAACTTTTGACTTAGTGTTTGTGTTTCCTCTTTCTTTTCTTTTTCAAGTTTTTCTTTCGCTTTTTCCATGTATCTCTTTACGTAGTTGTAAGCATCATACACATATTTACTACATTTATTATATAGAAATAATGGTAAGTCATAAAATACTATAGATAATATGTATCTTGCACCTTCGTACATTGAAACAGCAAGAATATATATTTCTCCCCAAATACTTTTAAAACAAAAGTTCCAAATGGCTTCAATTATGTTTTTTATACCCCATATAAGGTAACTACAGAATGATACAATAAATGATATTATCATATCAACAACGCCAAATATTCCTAAACCTATACTTTTAATAAGAATAGCTAACTCAGTAATAATATTTTTAGGTAATGCCAATATATTAAAAGATGACTTTTTAGATTTTTTAGTACTTTTATTTTTCTTAATTGTATCTTTTTTAGCCATACTAATCTTTCCTTCTTACTCTATTATATATTGATTATAACATATAATTTTTTAAATAAAAACACATTTTTAACTTTTTTTAATTAAATTAATATAATATTAATAGGTGATTATATGAATCAAGACTTTTTATCTATTTTTAAAAATATAAATCTATCCAGTATTATGGGAGGAGCTAATAAAACTCTTAGTGTTATTAAAAAGAGCATTCCTGTTTATAGGGAGGTTAAACCTTATTTATTAAGAGAAAAAAGTATTTTTAGTAAGAATAAGGTTACTAATGTTGTTGACGAAATAAAAGAAAGTAAGCCTATCAAAACTGAAGATAGATCAGTTTCTTACAACGATACTCTCACTTTCTTTCAATAATTATTCTCTTTCGTCTGTACTAAGTATTGTTAAGAATGCTTCTTGAGGTATTGATACACTACCTACTTGTTTCATTCTTTTTTTACCTTCTTTTTGTTTTTCTAAAAGTTTTCTCTTTCTTGATACATCCCCACCATAACATTTAGCAAGTACATTCTTTTTCATAGCTGAAATATCTTCACGAGCTATTACTTTTGAACCGATACATGCTTGTATTGGTACTTGAAACATTTGTCTTGGTATAATCTTTTTTAAGTTTTCACAAATTATTTTTCCACGTTTATATGCAAAGTCTTTGTGAACTATTAAGCTTAATGCATCAATTATATCTCCATTTAGAAGTATATCCATTTTAACTAGTTTGCTTTCTCTATTACCAATAAATTCATAATCGAATGATGCATAACCTTTAGTGTAGCTTTTTAATTTATCAAAGAAGTCATAAACTATTTCTGATAAAGGAAGTTCATATGTTATGTTTACTCTTGTTTCATCTAAGTAAGACATATTTTTATATATGCCTCTTTTATCTTGACATAGTTCCATTATTGGGCCAACGTATTCGCTTGGTACGTAGATGTTTGCTCTTACGAATGGTTCTAATACTTTTGATATTTTTGATGGATCTGGCATTTTAGATGGTGAATCTATTGATACACTACTTCCATCATTTAAAATTACTTCATAGATAACTGAAGGGCTTGTTGCGATTATGTCTATTCCGAATTCTCTTTCAATTCTCTCTTGAATGATCTCCATATGAAGAAGTCCTAGGAAACCACATCTAAACCCAAAACCTAATGCTATTGAAGTTTCTGGTTCAAATGTTAGAGATGCATCACTTAGTTTTAGTTTTAATAGTGCTTCTTTTAAGTCAGGATATTTTGATGATTCGATTGGATATATTCCTGAAAACACCATTGGTTTCATTGGTTTGTAGCCTGGTAGTGCTTCAACAGTTTCTCCATCTAAACATATTGTATCTCCTACTTCTACTTCTGTGATACTTTTAATAGAGGCACTTAAGAAGCCTACTTCACCAGCACTTAAACTATTCTTTTTAATTTCATGTGGCGTATGTTTTCCTAGTTCTAACACTTCATAAGTTGCATTTGAATTTATAAATCTTATTTTATCTCCAACTTTAACAGTTCCATCCATTATTCTAATAAGTATTACTACTCCTTTGTATGGATCAAAATAGCTATCGAATATAAGCGCTCTTAGTTTATTACTGTCACTTTTTGGACTTGGTACTCTTTCAATTACTGCATCAAGTAGTTCATCTACTCCTTCACCAGTTTTACCTGAACAACAGATTATTTCGTCTCTATCAAATCCAATTGCTTTAACAAGTTCATCTTTTACTTTTTCAGGATTTGCATTTGGTAAATCTATTTTATTAATGACAGGTATTATCTTTAAATCTGCTTCTAGTGCTAGATAAAGGTTCGCAAGTGTTTGAGCTTCTATTCCTTGAGTGGCATCTACTACTAATATTGCTCCTTCACAAGCTGCTAGACTTCTACTTACTTCATAGCTGAAGTCTACATGTCCTGGAGTGTCTATTAAATGAAGAGTATAACCTTTATACTTAAGTTCTACAGCATTTAACTTAATAGTAATTCCTCTTTCTCTTTCAAGGTCCATAGAATCTAATATTTGATCTTTCTTTTCTCTTTCAGTTACTGCATGACAAATATCAAGTATTCTATCAGCTAGAGTACTCTTACCATGATCTATATGAGCTATTATACAAAAATTTTTAATTTTATCTCTTTCCATAAGAAATATTTTAACAAATTAACTAATAAAATACAATTATATATCAAAAGAAAAGAGTAAAAATCATTTTACTCTTTTACTATTACCATTTATTAAAAGTTAATTTCATATGAGGAGCATCATCATTAGGATTAAATGCTTTTATTTGTCTGTTATTTCTTAATTTTCTTAATGCTTTAGCTTCTATTTGTCTAATTCTTTCACGAGTTACATTTAGTCTTTTTCCTACTTCTTCTAGTGTATATGTTTTACCATCAACATAACCAAATCTGTATGCTATAACCATTCTTTCACGTTCGCTTAGCACTCCACTATTAAATACTGCATTTCTAAATTGTTCATAGAATAAACCTTCTGAAAAGTCTTTTCCCTTAGTTTCAGGATCTTCAATGAAGTCACCAAGTTCGCTTTCATCTGCCTCATCACCATTTCTAACTGTTTGTGATAATGATACTGTGTTTCCTGCTAATATTTTTTGACTTGATTTAACTTTTTCTTCTGTTATTCCTAGTATATCTGCTATCATTTCAACTGATGGTGTTTCCCCATGCTCTTTTTCATAGTTTTCTATAGTTCTTTTAACTTTAAGTGCTGTTTCATGTAGATGAACAGGTACTCTAATAGTTCTTGATTGATCTGCAATATATCTTGTGATTGCTTGACGAATCCACCATGTAGCATAAGTACTAAATCTATATCCTTTTGTATAATCAAATTTTTCAGCAGCTTTTATTAAACCTAGATTTCCTTCTTGAATTAAATCAAGAAGTGCTACACCTCTACCTGCATAATGTTTGGCATTTGAAACAACTAATCTTAAATTATGTTCTACTAAATCATTTTTAGCTTCTTCATCACCTTCAGAAACACGTCTTCCAAGTTCCATTTCTTCTTCTTGAGTTAATAGTGTTCCTCTTATATCATTTAAATATAATCTTTCGTTTTCTGGTGTTATGCTTGTATCATAATCGTATGTTAAAATTTCTTCTCCTGTTTGTGTTTCCTCTGTTTCTTTAACTTGTGCCCCAGTCATCATGCAATATGCTGTTAACATAGCACTAATTGTACTATTGTTTACTAAATCATACGCATTTTCCATAGTTGCTACAGAAGCAAGCATATCAGATAATTCAGTACTATCAATAACAACATTTTCAACATCATCAACATTTAATGAGATTTTATTAGTTACTAAAAACTTTGAAAGTTCTCTACAATTCTTCAATTGAGTAGTAGCGTTTCCTTTTTTAAATTGTTCCTTTGCAAATTTAGTTATTGCTTCTATTTTTTCAGTTTTTCCTTTCATATTTTTTCACCCCTCAAATAAAAAAGTGCTAATATTATAGCACGATTTTGGTATTTTTGCAACTTATTTAGTTTCTTTATAGCGATTTATAGAGTCCTCAATTACTTTTAATGCTTCTTCTTTATCATAGTACTTTCCTACTTCAACTTTTATATTTTGTAGTGATTTGTAATTCTCAAAAAAGTTTTTGATTTCTTCAAGTATAAATTCTGATAAATCTTTAAGTTCGCTAATTTCGTTATATCTGGGATCTACATCAACTACTGATATAATTTTATAATCTTCAAAACCATTATCTATTAGCTTTAAACATCCAACTACTCTTGCTGGAATAATGCATCCTGGATAAGTTGGTTCAGTTCCAATAACTAATATATCAAGTGGATCTCCGTCTTTAGCAAGTGTATTATCAATAAATCCATATTCTGCTGGATAAGCCATTGCTGAATATAAAACTCTATCTAATTTAATTTTTCCATCTTTTATTTCGAATTTATTTCTACTTCTATAAGGAATTTCTATTATAGCTTCTACTACGTTATTCATATTTCACCATCCTAACGTAAGTATAACATAGACAACAAAAAAAGCCAACATTAGTTGACTACTTTGTTTCTTCTTTAGTAACTTTGATAGCTTCTTTACCTTTGTAATAACCACATTTTGTGCAAGCTCTATGAGGAGCAACTACAGCACCACAATTAGTGCAAGTAGTAACTGTTGGAGCAGTTTTCTTTAAATGTGTTCTTCTTTGTCTTTTAGCAGTTTTACTAATTCTTCTAAATGGTAAAGCACCAAATAAAGTAATGTCTAATCTCATTTTTATTCCTCCTTTTATATCAGGTCGTAAAAATATCTTTTTCACTTCGCTAAAGTATTTTCTCATAAAAAGATAAAAATATCAAGTGAATTTTAGTATTTTCTTATAAAATTTGTATAAATACTACTATTTTGTTATAATTTACACGAGGGGATTACTTATGAAACTATTAGTTAGTGATTATGATGGTACATTTAATGAAGATAAAAATATATCTAAAATAAATAGTAATATAGATGCAGTTAAAAGATTTATGGGTAATGGTAACTTATTTGCATTCGCAACTGGTAGAAGTTTTGATTCAATTAAAGGAGAAACTTCTCATTATAAAATACCATATGATTATTTAATTTGTAGTAATGGTACAGCTATATTTGATAGAGATGATAATTTAATATTCCAAAATACTATTTTAATTGATACTGTTAAAAAGACTCTTAGATATTTAAATAAATTTGGTTTTATTAAAAGTATTGAACTTATGGATGCGTATGGCAGAACTACAACAAATTATAATGAAGCAACTGCGATTACTTGTACTCTTAGATTTAAAAATACTTTAGATGCTCGCAAAGTTATGGAAGAAATATCATTTTTAAGTGCGTTTTCTTTTATGAATATAGTTGTTTTTAAAGAAGAATTTGATAAGAGGGACGGAATATATATAGTAAGTGATATTAAAGGGGTAAATAAAAAAGATATTTATACTATAGGGGATGCTTCTAATGATAAAGGAATGCTTTTAGAATTTAATGGATATAAGATGCCCTACTCTTATCCTGAAATAATGTTTAGTAGAGCTAGATTAACTTCTTCAGTTAAAAGTTTAGTAAGAAAAATAGAAAGGAAAAGTCATGAATAAAGTTGTTGGTATTGTAGCAGAATATAATCCATT
>CAVIUL010000046.1:8492-13078 GCA_963645885.1 bacterium
TTCAAAATATTAAGACTAAGAGATACACTTATAATAAAATATCTAGGATGCTTAATCATATACTTTGTTCTTTTACTAAAGATGAAAGAAATCAAGTTAAAGATATAGAATATATAAGAGTGCTTGGATTTGATGAGATTGGTCAAAAACATTTGAATAGTATTAAAGATAATATAGATATTAAAATACTTAATAAGTTTGATACTAGTTATAAAGCTCTAGAAATTGAAAAAAGAGTTAGTAGTATTTACTCTATGATAATCTCAGACATAATGGATAAAGAGATTAAAAATATACCAGTTAAAAAGTGACTTTTTGAGTCACTTTTATTTTGCTTCATACCAATCTTTTCCATAGTTTATTTCTACTTTTAGTGGTACATCTAATTTATATATATTTTCCATAGTATCTCTTACTATTTCTTTTACTTCATCTATTTCATCTTCTGGTACATCGAATATTAATTCATCGTGAACTTGTAATAACATTTTAGTTTTCAAGTTCTTTTCTTTTAATATATTATGAAGTTTTACCATAGCCATTTTAAGTATATCAGCAGCTGTTCCTTGTATTGGAGTATTAAGTGCCATTCTCTCACCCATAGCTCTAATCATATAGTTTGTATTTTTTAATTCTTCTATTTCTCTTTTTCTATTAAATAGAGTTCTTACTTCTCCAGTTTTCTTTGCTTCTTCTACAATATTCTTCATGTAGTTGTTTACTTCTGGATATAGTGTTAGATATTTATCTATATATTTTTTAGCTTCACTAGCACTTATATCAAGGTTTTCACCTAGACCATAACCACTAATACCATAGACTATACCAAATATTACTGCTTTAGCTGTACGTCTTTGATTAGGCGTTACTTCACTTTCAGGAATACTAAAGATATCACTCGCTACATGTGTATGTATATCTTCACCATGAATGAATGCATTTTTAAGGCTATCAGAAGAACTTATGTGAGCAAGTACTCTTAGTTCAATTTGAGAGTAATCGCTTGATAGAAGGTATCCATTTGAGCTTGGAATGAATGCTTTTCTAATCTTCTTTCCTTCTTCGCTTCTTACAGGTATATTTTGAAGATTTGGTTCGACTGATGAAAGTCTTCCAGTACGTGTACCAGTTTGTTTATATATAGTATGTATTTTACCATCTTCTAAGATATAACTATTAAATGTATCTAAGTATGTACTTACTAGTTTAGATAGATTTCTATATTCTAGTATTTCATTAATAATTGGAAATCTATCTTTGTATTTAATTAATACATCATGAGCAGTAGAAGTTGCATTCTTTCCTTTGCCTTTAGGAAGGCCAATCTTTTCATAAAGGATGTCTCCTAGTTGTTTAGGACTTCCAATATTAAATGTTTCACCAGCAAGTTCATATATTTTGTTTTCTATTACAGTTAATCTCTCTTTTAATTCTTTTGATAAATCTTCTATAACATTTGGAAGTACACTTATACCATTTATTTCCATAGTTGCTAGTACTTCTATTAGAGGATGTTCTATATTCATATAAAGATCATAAAGATTTTCATTTTTTAGTTTATTATTAAAGTCTTCATATGTATCGTATAAGAACTTAGATTTTTTTACTATTGATGAGATTATTTCTTCTTCACTAAGTGGATTCTTCTTAGAAATAATTGTGTCATAGTAAGGTATTTCTATACCATATGTTGTACTTATATATGAAACATCATCTTTAACATTGTACTCAAGCAAATATGAAGCAATTAGTGTATCAAATGATGTGTTTGTTTCAATGCCAAGCTTATTTAAGAATACTATGTTCTTTTTGTAATCAAAGGTTACTAATATATCCTTTAGTAAATCTCTATTCAAAAGTAAGCTTGCTTCGTCAAAATAATATGCATTCTTTCCATCATAGATAGAAGCTCCGATAAAATTAGCTTTATTATAGTTGGTGTTATCAAGTTCTATATAAAGACCTTTCTTTCCTTCAATTTCTATTTTTCCTTTTACGATAGTGTATGTTACATCTTTTTTATCTACTTTAGTTGGAATAGATTTTAAGAATGAATTGAATTCTAACTCTTTATATTTTTCTATTAATGCTTCTGTATTTGGTTTTAAATATTTAATACTATCAAAAGTATATTCGAAGTCTATTGTCTTATAGATAGTTGCTAGTTTATATGAGAAGTATGCATTTTCTTTATCATTTTCTAGTTTTTCTTTTGTTTTACCACCTATGTCATCTAAGTGATTATATACTCCGTCTAGGGTTTCATATTTTTGAAGAAGTGAAAGTGCAGTCTTCTCACCTATTCCTTTAACACCAGGTATATTATCACTAGCATCTCCCATTAATGATTTTAAGTCTATCATTCTAATTGGCTTGATACCATATACTTCCATAAATTTATTTTCATCCATCATTATGTAGTCTTTTTGTTTTAAAAGTTTTACGTTTACTTCATCACCAATTAATTGAAGCAAATCTTTATCACTACTTATTATAGTTGCATTATAGTTTTTGTCTTCGTCTGCCATTCTTGCGAATGTACCAATTATGTCATCAGCTTCATAGTTATCACATTCAATATATTTAATACCAAGAAGTGTACATATTTCTTTAGCTTCTTTGAATTGTACTTTTAAATCTTGTGGTGTTTCGATACGACCATCTTTATAGTTATCATACATATCTTGTCTAAAGTTATGTCCTTTATCAAATGCTACCATTATATATTCAGGATTTTCTTCGTTAATTATTTTATTTAACATATTAATAAATCCATATAATGCATTTGTTGGAAATCCTTTACTATTCTTCATTAAGTTTCCATTGTATGCAGTTGCATAGTAACTTCTAAATAATAAGTTGTTTCCATCTATTAAAATTGCTCTTTTTTTCATAATCCTCACCTTTTATTATTGTACTATATTTTAAGAATTTTATAAACAATTAAAAAGAGATATTTTCATTATACCTCTATAGTTTCACTTATTTTATCTTTATATGCTACATATATTGGAATATTTGAATCTATTGCTTCCCTATTTACTTCATATGCTTTTTCATATGTATTATCATTTTCACTAATGTGTACTAACATTATATATTTTGTATTAGGTCCTATAAAATGATTTAAGTATTTAGCACAGTCTTCATTAGATAAGTGACCTTCATCACCTATATTTCTGTATTTAATATATTCAAACTTGTTACCATTCATTTCCATTTCAACATCATGATTACTTTCTAATAAGTATACTGTTTTATTTTTCATTTTCTCGTGATATCTTGAATGTATCATACCAGTATCAGTCATGTAAGCAAGTGATTTACCATCTTTTTCAAATACAAAACCAAATCCTTTTTTATCATGACTTATTGGTATTTTAGTAAATTTAATTCCCATAATATTATCAAGTTCATCAAATAATTCATAGTTTTTTATATAATCTTTTTTATTATATTCATTTAATGTTTCGATAGATATATATATTTTGGTATTATAAACTCTATTAAATGAATGAACACTTTTAACATGATCAGAGTGAGCATGTGTCACTATTATAAAATCTAAATCTTCAGGACGTTCATTAATACTATAAAGTGCTTCTTTTAGTTTTCCAAATTGAAGTCCTGCATCTATTAAAAATTTAACGTTATCAATATTTACAAAAGTAGAGTTTCCACTACTACTACTTCCTAAAACCACAATTTTCATTATAACCACCAGGTAATATTATAGCATAATAATATATTTATTTTCTATTCTATTTTATTATTATCTACTTACTCATATTTTAATAAGTTACTTTTATTAACTATGTTTTCTCCGAGTCTTGACTCTATATCCTTTCTTGTATTATTTGCGATAGTTCCACCTTCTTTGGCAATTATCCTATTTTCTTCGAGGCCAATAGGCTTATGCTTTTCAGCAAGTTTTCTTGTTGTAGTTTCGCCTATGTCTGCAAGTAATACTTCGAGTTCATCCATATTATCTCTTAATGATTCTTTTCTTAATCCTTTAAATTCTTTATATTCATTTGCTGTCATACCTGACCATTCTTTATAAATATCATTTGTTAATATGGCAAACTCTATTTCTTCAGTTACTCCACCCTTTCTCCATACATCAGTTAATTTCTTTCTATCTTGTATTCCTTTAATTCTTTTAATAATCCATTCTTCATCATATCCTTTAGCTCTATACGTATCTATTGCTCGCTGTATAGTTATTGATGGGTCAAATACTTCATCTATTCTTTCTCTTCCGAGTCTTGCTAACCATAATTTAATAGGTTCCGCATTTTTACTTGGAATTGATTCGATTATTCTAAACATTCCTTCTATGTCAACCACATCAGTTAAACGATATTTGCCATCTTGAGCTTTTAATCTCAACTGGTCACAAATTGTGACCGTTTCATTTCCTTCTTCTTTTAATCTTGATTTTAATACATTCCAATAGTGTCTTGGGTTTTTACTTTCGGATAAAATACCAACCACATCTACAACACTAATGTAATATTTTTGGTTTTCTTTATCCCACACAGTTCTTATTGTTTCATTATTAAATATTTTATTTATTAATAATT
>CAVIUL010000047.1:0-12968 GCA_963645885.1 bacterium
GCCCCCTAGTCTGAGTAAATGGGACATCTAGTATTGAAAACTAGATGATATGTTAACAATAACCACGTAGTAGGCTAGTAGTAACTAGATAGTGCGTTAATGATAAGTATGATATAAGGCTAATGAAAGTTCCTGACCTAATACCCTAATAATATGCTCATAATAATACAAACCATATAAAAAGACTAGCCTTATAAGCTAGTCTAGTTGTTTATATCATAGTGTATAATTGTTCTATGTAATAGCCACACTCAATAGATTGATATGAAATGTCACGTGTGGCGACTGCACATTTAAAACGCATCATAATAAACTTAACATCTGGAGTTATTAACCTTGTGTTAGAAATCAAGTTATTAAAATCAATTGCATATATTGATCTATTTGTTAAAGGTTGTTCATCTTGTACTGAAATCCACCATCTATTTTTATCGATATTTAAGTCTTTTGACTTCCAAGCGAGTAAATACCTGTTTGATACTCTAAATACGTATTTTAGCCCAAAATTAAGTGGTTGGTTAACTTCTATTGTATAACGTTCATCAGCTATTGAACTACCATCAAAAGCATATCTCGTATATGAGTCATCAAATTGATATAATGGATTATGTTTTAAAATATCTTGTTTAAGTTCTTCAGTTAATTGAACTGCTTCAAATGTCCAAGTATCACCAACTAAGAAACTACCCGGATTCATTTTATTAATCGGAATGCCTAAAGCAATATGTACAGGACTAAATTTAGTGTATGGATTGCCCGTGAACCAACATTTTAGCATTGTACCGTGTGTTCTGTTCTCTCTTTGATATGTGTTATATATTTCTTTTATCTTATCAAATTCACCAGGTAAGTACTTTTCATTCATTAAAGGATTTATTAAGTACTCATCCATGTAAATTATTGCTAAATTGTCTAAGAATTTACCTTTTAATCTTGTAATAGGAACGCTTAAAGATTGGAATCTAATAAAAACAAGCCCTTTGTCTTTATCATTCTTTGTTAAATAGATGTCGCAAAATCCGTTTTTAATATCTGATGTTTTAAATATAGGATTTATTTTCCTATGTTCAGGAAGAAACTTATTAATAACTTTAAATGTGTCTGTAATATCTGACTCAGTTATTTCAACTGACATTCTTTTTAATATAATGGATGGTCGTTTGTGATGTATAAACATTTTATATATTTTTGTAAGAATTGCTGTTGATTTACCCGGTTCACGCGGAGAGATGACACAGTTAAAAGCTTTGTTGTACAAATCAGCTTTTCTTGTGTTATAGTGTATTTTGTCTTTGTAAAATCTCATTTAATCACCATACCCTATTACTAATATTAATAAAATAATTGCTATCATCATAATTACCACCCTATTTTAATATAATTTGCTACATAGCCTAAAAGATAGTTCATAAATTCTTCTGATAAATTCATGTTGTAACTAGTAGGTTCTAAATGAATGCTTGAAAGCTCGTGATATTCGCTTTCGTTTCCTTGATAATCTTTAACTGATCCTTTTTGTTCATAATCTAAGTATGAATGAATATTCTTACCACATCCGAGTTTTTCAAAACCTGCATCGTTATAGGTTGCTGGAAATTTTAACTCGTTTGTAAAATTCTTTAAGATTTTATCAAAATTATTTTTATATTTCCATTTTAAGAACTCGCAACCCTCTTTTTTAGCAATACCCGCAACTGTTAAGTGAATATCATTATCATATACTGAAATATAACGCTTAGCACCTAATGTTTTAAACTTGTCCATTACTTCCTCGAAATCCCAAACACCTAAAGCTTTTTCTTTTCCTTTTATTGTCTTTGGTCGTATTAATTTTAAATCAAAATCATAGAATTTTAAACATTTTTCAAGTTTATTTGTTATATTCCTGTTATATTCATTTATATAATTCATGTGTTTTTCATAATTTAAAACTTTGATGGAATCAGTATCAGAATAAATATAATCTTGTTTAAACTCGTTTATGCCTGTGAATAAATTAGATCTTGAGTAAGCAGTGTTCCAAACTCCCCAAGCATAAAATAAAAATCTTGTGTTTGAAATGTTATAAGACTCTATTAATTCCAAGTCACTCTTATCATCAGTTATTTGATAATCATTGTTAACATAACCGATAACGTGTTTACATGGATCAGTTACACACATTCCATAAATTGAGTTAAGCATACCTTTAGAATTTAGGTATTCTTCTTCTTTACCTTCAACACCTTTCAATGTAGTTTTCTTTTGATATAAATCTAAAATAAGCTTAATTATAGGTTTTGGAAGATATGCTTTATACATAATCTTAAAATTATAAAATTCTATTGAGTCCCATTCATACATTTCACGTACTATTTTAAAATCTACTTCTGTAAAAGAGCATCCAACTTTATAAGCTTCTACAACTCTACCATTATCGAGTATAGGTGATTCTAATCTCCAGCATTTGGATGCACTTATATAGTGTTCATAGTCTACTTTAGCCCTAAGACCATTAATTACACAGTCAAACATACAAGCATATAAATTAAGTTTCTTTTCTAAATCTTCTTTTGAAGTGATGTCTATAAGCTTAGGTTTTGACATTGGATACATTTCAGAAATTAATGTTGTTGGATAACTAGATGTAAAATCAAATGAAGCAACATTATTAAAAACTTTATCTACCTTACAACTATTAGCGTGAGTGAATCCACCACTATAAACACGTTTAAATTGTTCATAATCTTCAAATGACATTGTTAAGTTCTTGATTTGAAAATTATAAAATTTACGACCTGAACTACTGAAGCAATATTCTCTTGCTAGTTGTCTAACGTATCCTGTTTTTGTTAAAGGTATTTTTGTTATGTTCTCAAGTCTTTCAATTTCTTCTTGGACAAACGCCATAACAACAAGACCATCATGAAGGATGTAGTTCCATTCTTTTTCTGTAAGAGTAGTTTTTGAATGTCTTAGTAAAGAATAATCTAAGTCACCAACCATCTTTTCAACTTTATATTTAAGTAAATTTTCACCTACTTTAGATAAAGAAAGACCACTTAATAAATAAGAACATCTAAATTCAAAACCATCTTCAGTTATTGCATATAAAGGCTTTCTTTCTTCCATACAAAAGACTTTTGACCACTTAAATAAATGTCTTATATATTGAAATTCATATGATAAGTTATGAACATATATGATCATATATTTCATATCTTTATCAGATAAATGATAGAATATTTTAACTTTTTCTAAGACTTCCTTAAATTCTTCCCATGTTCTACCACGAATACATTTACCATTGATTCCAAAAACCCAAGCATACATAATAGCTCGTTTTTCAAAATCTTTGTCATTGTCTTTATCAATTACCTTTTTAACATTTCCATTACTATCTTGATAAAATGATGATGCTTCAATATCAAATACACAGGCAACGTTAGCATATTCTTTTTGCTTTCCTTTTTTAATAAATTCTACACTGTCATCTAAAATGTCTTCTATATTATCATAAAATTCATTATGTAATTTAAACATTGTGATTACCTCCTAAATCATTTAAAAGGGTGAAGTGCCTCACCCTATGCATTTTCAATAAACGATAAGTTATATTATTCTCTTATTTTACGCATAAGTGCGAATTTATATATTATTTAGGCACTTAAATAATATCTAATTAAATTTTAAAGCCACCTTTTAGTTCAGGCTCGTTAAACCCAAAATATTCTTCATACGCTTCATTTAATTTTTGCGAAACTATAACAATAGCCTCACTTAGTGTTGCTTTAGGGTTGTTTACAATAACCTCATACATAATTTTCGTTATGTTCATGAACGACATGACATTTAACCAATAGGGATTTTCTTCAATAAATGTGTTGTATAACATCTCTAATTTTTCTTTATCATCAGGTGATAAATTTTGCCAAATATCATCATGCTTCTTTTTTTGTTCCTGATATTCTTGTGCACCCTTTTTCTTAGACGTCTTCATAGCATTATAAGATTTTGTTGTTGACCATAACTTAGAAAGTTCTGATAAACTTTTACCTGCTACTGAAAATTCATTATCTTTAATAGCTCTTTTCATTTTCTTATAGAAAGGTGTATCAGTTAGATTATTCTTTTCTAATGTTTTCATTTTAGATTTGATTTTTCTAACTTCATTGTTAATCATTTTGATTATTTCTAATTCGCCAATAGGCCTTGATTTTGCTTTCGCTCTTTTAGTTTCATCAAAATGCTTATATGTTCCTGTAACCTTAGTAGTTGCTTTAATGTCTTTAATATTTTTATATTTCTTAATAGCCATAATTAATCATTAAATAATTCATCTAATTCTTTTTGTTTCTTTGATGGATGTTCTTTAGTATATTCTTCATCTTGTTCATAAGCTACTAGATTTCTCACCCAAATAATATCGTTCCTTAAAAATCCACCTTCATTAACTTTTCCTCTTTGAATTGAAGATGTTGTTTGATCAAATGTGATTTTAACCCAACCCACTAAGTTAGGTTTTGTTGCACAATCTGTAGTGAACTTTACGTCGTAAAATTTAACCCCATCTTTAGAATATTGATATCTTATAAATTCGATTCCTGTTTTTCTACACTTATATTTCTTTCCAAATACTGTTATTGATTTCATTGTTTTAAATTCCTCTCATTTTTAATTTTTATTTGCTTCTAATATTTTCTTTAATGTAGGCATTGAAATATTAAATCTAGCCATTAATTCATAAGCTGATAGAGTCTTAGACATCTTCACAATATATTCAACTTGTGTTTTGTATTTTCTAATATCATCTAAATTATATGAATTTCTAAGTTTTACAATATCAGCTGTTTCTTTGTTCATTAAGCATCACCTCCTATACGTTCAATTTTGATGTTATCATCTCTTTTATTAATACGAATTATACACATTCTACTAACAGAATCATTTAGTGTAATACAATCTAAATCTTCGTAATAATAAATACCTCTACAATACATTAATTCTTTACCATCAACATAAACAGTCACATAACTTGAATGTTTATAATTTCCTTGATCTATAACTATTTTAATCATTATACTTACTCTCCTTAAATGTCTCTCTTAGCTTTTTATAATCAATGAACAGATCATGTACTATCGCTTTTTCTATTTTATCTACCTCGTATCCATTAAAACATTCAGTATAATACACTTGTTTTCGTGTTGTGTATCCTGTTGCAGTGTAATCTCTCACTAAAACATATCTATAAATTTTTACATTAAAACTTCCATGTAATCTATATCTTTCCATTTCATCAATTAAAACTAATAAATCGCTAGTTTCTGTGGAAAAATCTTTATTATATATCCTGTATAAAGTCATTATTCTTTTACCTCCATCTCTTTCTCTCTTTTAATCATGTTTTTTAAAACTCTCTTAAGCACACTTTTATTTTTTTGACAAATCAGTTTTTCTTTAATTCTTTTACCTGTTGAATCATAAGCACATATACAGATATAATAGTATCCTTCACCTTTATTAAAATAGTCTTCATAATAAGGAATTAATTCTATAAGATCATATATATCTATAACCTCATCAAAGTGTAGTTTATTCATTATTTGATAATGCATAATCATTATTCTTTTACCTCCAATACTCTTTTCTTTGCTAATGTTTTAAAATCTTCCTGATATTGTTTATATAATTCAGTCTTTTTTAAATGTTCATAAGCTTGTCTTTTAGCTTCAAATTTTTCTTTTACTTCCTTTTTTGTCTTGCCTGTCACCATCCAAAGACCTGTTCTTTGGTCACTTATAACATAAGACTTACAAACTTCTAAATACCAGAATCCATTACCTTCTTCATCTGTTGTTTCTACTAGATGATTGGATAAATGTAAATATATTCCTTCTTCTATCTTTTCAGCGTGTATTCTAGCTAAACAATGTGACTTAAAATACACACTATCTAAATCTTCTTCTTCTAGATTAATATCAGTTTTTGGTTCTGTTACAACAATATAAATAAGTTCTTTTTTCATATTTTATACCCCTTTTCTATCTAATAGCTCTTTGTAAATTCTTGAATAAGTTTCAAGTGATGAGTGTAGTTCTCTACATTTATAAAATTCTTGACATAATAAATAATAAGTAACATGTGTATCTTCATATTCATATTTATTACCATTTGGATATATTACTTCTAATGAATACTTTCTATATTTTTCAGTCACATAGAAATACACAATCTTTTCAACATCCTCACTTTCTAATAACACTTCTTCATTACATTTCAATACATACTTCATTTTGTTTACCTCTTTCTGTAAGAATTTGCTATATCTTTCCTACTGTCTATATTATACAACTAATCAAAAGTTATTGCAATACTTTTTGTTAAAAAGTTTTAAAAAATTTAAAAATAATAAAAAGACTCTATTTTGTAGAGTCTTCCTTTTTAATTGTTTCGAGTGTGTCTCGTAAGTCTTCCTGCAAGTCTTTAGTAGATTGCTTTAGCTTGTCTTCATTCTTAGACTTGATCGCACTAATCATTGAATATATTGTTGGAATAAGTCCTATTAAAGCTACTATTA
Source organism: bacterium (assembly GCA_963645885.1). Lineage (GTDB taxonomy): Bacteria > Bacillota_I > Bacilli_A > RF39 > UBA660 > CAG-1000. Next base: position 6,560 of record CAVIUL010000047.1, read on the forward strand.
ACATTCCTATTAAATAAATGTCTGCAGTAGAGAAAAGGAAAGGAATAGAAGCACAAGCTGTAATTGTAGTTGTGTTATTCATTATGCTAATGTCCATCCTTTATCAGTTGCTATCTTCTTGTCTTCTTCAGTAAGCTTAGTAAGTAAATCTGAACCTAGTGTAATTGTGTAACATGTTTCTTCATCTAACTTACCAATTGATTTAAGGAAGGTAACCAGTAACTGTCTCTTTTGTTCGTCTGTTATTGGTTGCCAACAATAACTATTTAAGTTAATGCTATTGTTTTTAAAGCCATTTAATTCAATTTTTAGTAATTTTAAATTGTAAGAGAAAGTTCCATATGAAGTATTATCTGTTTTTAATTCAGAACAATCATCAATAATAATTTCTGTGCAACTTGCTAGATGTCTAAAACATTGTTGAAAGTAGCCACTCGCTTTTGTGATGTGAATCTTTTCAATGTTTGGTGAATTCACATCAACACATCCATCACAATACTCTAATTTTAAATTAAGATTATATGCTTCTTTACAATCTAATTGAAAATTGTTACTAGTAAAGTTAATTTTGCTAAAGTCAACAACTTGTCCTGAATTGCTGTAATTACTATTCCAATTGATTTTGCTAAAGTTACATGTTTTGTCAGTGAACTTGATATTACCCTCATCATCCTTTACATCATCTAAACTAATTACTGGATTATTTCCACATAAATAATTAGCTTTTACATAGTTGGTTACACTGTTAAACCATTGTCTAGGAAAGGTTGCCATCTACTGTCACCTCCTTTAGATACTCTTGATATTCTTCTTCACTTACTTCAGTGTAATTGTCTTTACTATCATAACAACCTAGCCAAATATTACCTTCAAATATTTGACCTTCTTTATTCTTTAAGTGTTTACCTTTTGCAGGAGTTAATTTATTGTTTAATTGTTTCATTGTAAAATTTCTCCTTATTTCAATTTATAAAGGAAAGAGCATTAATCTTGTGGACTAATGCTCAATAATCTAATTAAGCACTTTTCTTTAATACGTGCATAAATGTTGCTGCAGAAATGAAAGCAGTGTCTTTTGAATGTTTTGTGAATGTCACAAAGTCATCAGCTCCGATTTCATCTACTCTTATTGCTCTATAATGATTATGTAATTTTAATCCTCTAGGGTCACAAAGGAAAGCAAATGCATCAGTATTATCACCAAAATTAACTAATGATTTAACTTCAACTTCAATTCCTAATTCATCTTTATTGAAAGCTCCTGCTAATGTGTTAACTTGAACATTTGGCATAATTCCTTGCTTAACGTAAAGAACTAATTTTGGAGACATTCCTTGATAAGTTTGAGATAAGTTATAGCCTTGATGTTCATCTTTAGCAATTTCAACTAATTCTTTAATTTTTAAAATAAATGCTTCACCTGTTTCAGTATCTGTTGGAACTGCTACAGTAGATACAAGATCATCTGTTCCAATTGCTTCTGCTTTAGCAATAGCATTTGCGATAATTTGGCGTTTTGCCCCATATCTCCAAGAAGTGTAAGAGTCATTTAAATCTTTTACAATTTTACCTGTTGCATGTGCACAACCTTCAGCAGTTAATGAAGCAACTTCTAAGTTGTTATAATCTTCTGATACTGCATATCTATAAGGTTCTAGCATATAAGAATAGTATTTCTTTACTTCAGGAATATCGAAACGAGTTCCAAAGTCGCCGTTTGCAAGTTGTCCTTTAGCGTTAACCTTATTAGTTTGATTTAAGAATAATTGAGTGATGTATTCTTCGATTGTAGCTCCTAAAGGTAATTCTTCACCTTCAAGTTCAGGAAGTCTATCAACAAATGTAGAAGGTAAATTAACGATTTTACCAATTTTATCAACTAGACCAAAAATATTTTTTGTTGATGCTGTATAAGTAGAATTTGTTTGTTTTGTAGAATCTACCCATGTTTTAAGTGCTGTATTTAATGCATCAGTTGTAAGCACTGTGTTTGTAACTGCCATATTTGAGTTACCATCCTTTCATTTTTATTTTTCAAGGTTAAAACCTTGAGCTCTTAAGATGTCAGAGAAATCAATTTCTTTTGCAGGAACTGATTCATCGATAGGCTCTTTTTTGTCAAAGCCATAGTTCAAAATGACATCTTTATATTTTGAACTAATTTCTTTATTTTTTTCAATAAGTTTATTATTTGAAGTTTCTAGTTCTTCAAATTCCTTATTGATTTTATCTTTCATTAAAGCTATATTTCCAATTGTTTCAGTATCTGAAACATCAACCTTTTCAATAATCTTTGTGATTAATTCTTCTATTTCTTTATTCATAATGTATAATCCCCTTCAATACTTTCTTCATCCATTCATTATATAAATTCTCTAATGTTGCTTTACGTGCTTCATATACTTGTAAAGGATTTTGAGCAACATTATTTTTAATTTTTGTAATATTTGTTGTGTATTCATCAGTGTTGTAGTTGCCTTCACTGTCTGGAGTATCATTGAATCTTTGTTCACTTGAAGATTCTAAAGAATAAGTCATTTTTAGTAATGCTTCTTCCTGTGATGCTATTCTTTCAACAAATTCTTTGTGTGTTGCTACAATGTTATTACAAAATTTCTTCATTACTTTTCTAGCTTCTTCTTCATCTTCTGTAAATGTCCATTGAATGTTATCTAGTAACAAATACATATTAACTACTTTCCAATAAATAGAAGCTATTTGTTTAGTGTATTTATAATCTCTTATAAATGTCTCATCTTCCCAGTCTGGACTTGTTGAAGCATAAAGTCTTTTACCTAGCTCTCTATAACCGAAATTAGTGTCAACATGTTCATATTCATATCTTACTTGAATTTTACCATCAAATATTTTATTCATTGTTTGTTGTAAATTCATCTTCTTTTACCTCCTTATCTTCATGTATTGACTCAATTAATTCTTCGCTTCTTTTGAAGTTTACATCAAATCCTAATACTTCTTTAATCTTTTTATTAAATGAAGATAAAGCGTAATTACAACCTTTTATATATGAGTTTATAAGTTGGTTGTTTGCGTTTGTTTGGTCAGTTGTTGATCTTGCAAAATTTATTGAATTACAATCAATTCCCATTTGAGTTAATAACATAGATTCTTCATTTTGATACTGTAGCCATAATTTATCAATTATATAACTTGATGATGTGTTAAACATCTTTAGACTTTGTAATTGTTCAGTTGTTATAAATATTGCTAAATCATTTCTCACAATTTTATAAATGAAGTCTTTCATTATGTCATAATCTTCAGGATCAGTTCCTAATATAAAAGGAACTTTTGAAGTTTCTACATTGATTGCTATAGCCATTAATAAATTAACCATTCTATCGATATGGTTATTTATCAAGAACTCAACAGGTTGTTTATTCTTTGAATAATATCCTATAACACAATCTTTATTATTATGCATTAATTTTGTTGGAATCTCGGGAATGTTTCTCTCATTGATCAATTGAATTTCTTTAGGAACGTCATAGAGACCGTAACTATATGGCGCAAATGTTGCAAAGGCTAAGTCTCCAAGCATATTGAAAGCACAGATTTTTCCGTGCTTCCAAAACTTTCTTGCTACATAATCAAGTGCTTCAGGTTCTATTTCATCACATTCTAAAGAGTTCATAAAGATTGTATAATATTTAGAATATAAAGCAGTTTTAATTTGATTTTTTAAATCATCAGTTTTAAATAATGTTTCACCCATTTTATTAACTCCTATTCATTAAGATTAAGGGAAATTTCCCAATTTTCGTATAATGTTCCATTACATAACCATGTATTATTATATTTCCATTCAAACGTGATTCCATCTTTAAATTTACTTTGTATGTCTTTAATTATATTTTGTGATATTGTTAAAGATGGTTTTAAATATTCGATGTCACATTTACAATAATTGAAATATTCTCTATTTTTAAAGTTTGGCATTATTGCATAAGTTGTATTGTCTGCATATCCAAAGTAGTAAAATAAATCAAATTCCATTTGCTCAACGTGCTCATGAGGTTGTGTTATGTTAATTCTAGGCTTTCCACCATTATTATATTTTTCAAATAATAGTAAATCATCACTACCTGATATGTTAACGGTTGCGTTCATCGCTTGCTGTTTCTTTTTATTTAATGAATCTTCATTCTTTTGTTCACTTAAGATATTGTTGAATAGTGTTCCAATTAACCCTGTAGAACTTGAAACTGCTTGATTAGCAGTTAAAGACGTGAAACCTGCAACGCTTGTTGCTCCTGCTATTCCTACGCTTGCAACACTTGATACTGCTTGAAGTCCGAATGTTGACCAATTTTTAATTGAAGCTTGATTTTTTGCTTTTACATCATAGTTATAGCCACTTCGCATATACTCGAGATACTCATCAGAATATATCATTAAATTGTTATTTCTTGAACATAATAACCAATTATCATAATCATTTTTATTTGCAAAACCTGATACATTAAATGCTATACTATTACACATATTTAAAGGAATAGTTGTTGATAGTAAAGGTTTTGAATAATTCCATCGTTCAGGTTGTAAAATTAGTACATTGTTATCATAATTAATATAATAATTCTTACAATAACTTCCATATAATTTAGATTCATATTCTTTAGAACGTTCTATATATTTATTAGTTGGTAATGTTAAATAATTAAACGCATCTATGTTTATGCTTTGGTTATTTAATGTTACTAAATCATCACTTTGTAACACTTCTAAATGTGGATTAATTCCACCAATATAACATAAATATTCACTTGTCATAGTAAAATACATCTTAGTAATTTGTTTTATTTGACTATCTGATTTATTTAATGATTTAATGCCTTTAATAGTTCTAGTTATTTCATCTGAAGAATAATATACTGTTGTATCTGTACCGTGTGATAGATTATATATTGAGTAATAGTTACCTACTTTAAATGTTGGATAAGATATATCTGAAGCATCAAGCAATTTATTAAATGTCCATGGTCCTCTACCATAAATACTAAAAGATGACTCTGTAAGAGGCCAAGTAGAATCATCACTTGTCGTTATTTCTTTACTACCCTCGAATATTAATTTATCACCATCTAATTTAAAAATATTAATAACTAGTCTAGTTGTGTTAGAAGGGTAATATATTAACATAGCATCAGCATCAATTTGAGTGTATGTATTAATGTTACGATAATAATATAATGTTAAACCTCCTGGTGAATAAACTAAATGGGCTGATGATGTTAAATTAAAAAGTTTTTTATCAAATACTTGTTTATAACTACCCATACTTGTCGTTTTATCATTGTCTTCAATATACCATCTTTGAGGTTGTGTTCTATAGTTTAGTACTTGAGCAGTAGTATTTGAAGAAGTCGTTTCTTGTCTGTAGTAAATGTAAGAACTAATTTCATTTTTACTTATTAGTTCTGATGTTGTTGTTTTTATGTCAGGTTGAAAACCTTCATCTACAGTATCAAATTTTCGATAGTAATTATTATTAATTTTCGTAAATCTATCTTTATGAATCCTTTTCATATTAACTCTTTTATAATTCTTAGAGTCTAAAACGTATGTTTGATATGTGTTTAATGTATCTAGTTCTAAATCTAGTAAACTAGTTCCATCATTTAACCATTCAATATTATTGATGAAATAATATAAAATGTTATCATCATAAGCTTTTAAATAATTCATTCCTACATCATTAATAAAAGGAATCTTCATAGAAACTCTTAAATCACGTGATTTAATGCCTCTATTTACTAAATTTGAGACATTAGGAATTACATTATCACATGTTTCTAAATAGTCTTCTATTGATTCTATAACGTGATTTTTTTCAATATTAGTTTTATATAATATGACTTTCATTTATTAGCCTCCTTATTTTTCATTTGATTAAACGTATTAATAAAATCATAGTGTTTTAATAGTGTGATGCTCAAAAGCTCACGCTTTCCACTGGGTAGTGCTATCCCTAGCCTAGAGTCTACCATTCAATGACAACATCAGGAACAATTAAACTAGTATGACTTAATACGCTTAACCAAATGATCTCGTTAATATATATCTATAGCACAGGAGGTAAACATGACTAAAACAACGAGATCATAAGGCTCAACTATTACAAAAGAAAGAAGAAATGTGAGGTACTGGTAAGTAATAACTTACCTACTATTATTATACAACATATTAATTTATATTGTAAAGTCTAGGATGTGATATTATTTACTACGAGCATATTATTAGGGTATTAGGTCAGGAACTTTCATTAGCCTTATATCATACTTATCATTAACGCACTATCTAGTTACTACTAGCCTACTACGTGGTTATTGTTAACATATCATCTAGTTTTCAATACTAGATGTCCCATTTACTCAGACTAGGGGGC
>CAVIUL010000048.1:0-12732 GCA_963645885.1 bacterium
ATTTGCATTTTGTATAGTTGTTATAAATGTTTATTATTTCATTTGAAATATTTGGCTTTTCTTGTTTGTCTTCATCTGGATTATTTGGAGTTGGTTCTACTGTATTGTCTTTTTTATCATTATTATTGTTATCATTCTTTAGAGTTTTAGAATAATATCCTACTAAAACTCCTATAATTGTCATTACTAGTAATAATGCAATAAAAATTATTTGTTTTTTATTTTTCATAATTTCACCTCTATTTTCTAAGTATACTCTAACATTATTTTAAGGTATATGCAACTGTTACGCGAAAAAAAGAACCAATTATACAAACATTGGCTCTCTTTCAAACATTTTTTCTTCTTTATATTCATATTCATTTAATAGTGTTATTTTTCCAGAAGATAGTGTTTTTGGTATATCTATTAATCTTTGATTAGCAGATCCTCTAAATAATAGGTTTAAATCTTTTTGTTCAAGTATAAATTTACCATCTACTAGTACATCTATATAATGAATGAATTTATCGCATGCTGGATTTTTCTTTGACATTTCAATTAGCTCTTCAAATGTAAATCCAGTATATACCCAAATATCTAATCCTAAGGATTTAGCATAAGCAGCTATTCTAGCACATTGTTCTGGTTGGAACATTGGATCTCCTCCGCTAAAAGTTATTCCTGTATGATATTTTAGCTCGCTTATTGCTTCGCATACCATATCTATTGGAACTAGTCCGCCACCATTAAAATCATGTGTCCCTGGATTTTGACATCCTTTACAGTTATGTGAACACCCCTGAGTCCACACTACTGTTCTAAGACCTGGCCCATCCACTATTGAATCAGTAGTAAGGTCTGCTGCTAAACGTATATAATCACTATTTTGTTGCATGAGTTACTCTATCATTAACTTCTGCTTTTTTAGCATTGTTAAATCTATCTAATGTTCCTACTAGGTATCCAGTGATTCTTCTAATTCTTTCAAATCCTACTCCTTCGCCTACAGTTTTTTTACTTTTTTTAACTTCTTTATCCATAATATTTTATTCCTTTCCTTAAAAATTATTTTGTTAAGCTTCCACAGCTATCATAGCAATCTAAGCAAGAAATTTTTTCCATTTCAACGCCTTCGTTTTCATGTCTTCCACATCTTGGACAAACGTCTTTTATAACTCCAACGTATCCACATACTGGGTCTCTATCAACTGGGTGGTTAATAGCTCCATAACCTATACCTGTATCGTGCATTATTCTAACTACTGTTTCGAATGCATCTACATTATTTACTGTATCACCATCAAGTTCTATATAAGAAATATGTCCTGCATTTGTAAATGCGTGATATTTTCCTTCAACTTCTAATTTATGTTGAACTGATGTTTTATAATAAACTGGTACATGGAATGAGTTAGTATAGTAATCTCTATCAGTAACTCCTTTAATTTTTCCATATATTGATCTATCTATAGCAACGAATCTTCCTGAAAGTCCTTCAGCTGGTGTAGCTAAGCAAGTAAAGTTTAGATTGTATTCTTCAGTATATTCATCACATTTCTTTCTCATATGACCAATTATTTCAAGTCCTAATTTTTGTGCTTTTTCACTTTCTCCATGATGTTCACCGATTAATGCTTTTAATGTTTCAGCAAGTCCTATAAATCCTATTGAAAGTGTTCCATGTTTAAGTACTGTTCTAAGTTTAGTAGTACTATCCATTTTTTCACTATTTAGCCATACACCTGATCCTAATAAGAATTTAAAGTTTGCTCTTGATTTAGAACATTGACATTCAAATCTTTGAAGTAATTGTCCTTTTACTAAATCCATTGTTTCATCTAATTCTTTATAGAATCCTTTCATGTCAGCTTTATCTCTTTCACCTAAAGCTATACCATGTTTAATACCTAATCTTGGTAAGTTAATTGATGTGAAACTTAAATTTCCACGTCCTGGTGTTACTGATGGACCACAAACATTTGCTAAAACTCTTGTTCTACAACCCATATATCCAACTTCTGTATTATAGTCGCCTTCTACATAATATTTTTTATTGTATGGTGCATCTATGAATGAGAAATTTGGGAATAATCTCTTAGCAGATACTCTACAAGATAATCTAAATAAATCATAGTTTTTATCTTCTTTGAAGTAGTTAACGCCTTCTTTAACTTTGAATATTGAAATTGGGAATATTGGTGTTTCTCCATGTCCTAAACCTGCTTCAGTAGCAAGCAAATAGTTTTTAATAACCATTCTTCCTTCTGGACTTGTATCAGTACCAAAGTTAATTGAACTAAATGGAACTTGAGCTCCAGCTCTACTATGCATTGTATTTAAATTATGAATAAATGCTTCCATAGCTTGATATGTTGCTCTATCAGTTCTCTTCATGGCATTTTCGTAAGCACCTTCAAATATTTCTTTTAATCTTGTACTCTTAGAAGTAAATTCATCAAATAATGCTAAATCTATTTCTATAGTATCTAATTTATCTATAATATCTGTTACTTTATTAAAATTAATTAATTCTTTGAATCCTTCAAATTCTAAATAATTATATATAGCTTGTTTGAATTCTTTTTTGAATGTTTTTAAAACTCCTGGAGCCATATAATAATCAAATGCTGGAATACTTTGTCCACCATGTTGTTCATTTTGATTAGCTTGGATTGCGATAGCAGCAAGTGCTGAATAACTTCCAATACTATTTGGTGTTCTTAAATATCCATGTCCTGTTGAGAATCCATTTTTAAATAATTTATTTAAATCAATTTGCATACAAGTAGTTGTACCCATAGCCCAGAAATCTAAATCGTGAATATGAATTGCTCCTTCGTCATGAGCTCTACTATATTTAGCATCCATTAAATATGCTTTAGCAAATTCTCTTGATACAGTTGATCCAAAGTGAAGCATAGTTCCCATTGGTCCATCGCCATCAACATTAGCATTTTCACGTTTAGCATTTTCTTCAGTTGCTGATTTTAATCCTAAAGATTCAATAGCTTTAACAAATTTATGTTGTTGTTTAACCACGAATGCTTCTCTTGATGCATCTCTTCTTTCTCTATAGTTTTTGAATGATTCATAAACTTCTTCATATTTAAGTTTCTTTAAAACTTCTTCTATAACATCAGAAACATCTTCTACTCCGATAGTCTTTCTATCTTTATATTCTTTTCTGATTTGATCTAAAACCTTTTCTTTAACCTTATAAACGTTCTTTTCATCGTATTCTTCGTATACGCTATCAAAGCCTTTTTTAACAGCTAAAGCTATTTTAGCATCATTAAAACTAACCCTCTGACCACTTCTTTTGACAACAACAATGTCATCTAAAAAATCCTTTTCCATTAATTACCTCACCTTCACCGTTATATTTTTTATAACCATCTTAAGAATAGCATCATTCTATTTTTTTGTAAATGTTTTTTGAATAAAAAAATATAAAAATTTAAAGTGATTTACATTCTTAAAAAATAAAATTTTTAAACAAAAAAACATTAAGCCTTTATTTACCTAGCATAAATACTATTTCATAATATTTGTTCGCTTTACATATCATTAATTAGGTGGTTTAGATGTTTGAAAAAATTAAAAATTTTATTAAAAATATTATGATATTTACTACTAGTTATAGTCTTAATGTTTTTGAAGATCCTCTTTCTAGTGATGAAGAAGAATATTGTATAAAGAAACATTTAGAAGGAGATAAAGATGCTCGTAGTAAACTAATTACTCATAACTTAAGATTAGTTGCTCATATAGTTAAAAAGTACGAAACTAAAGGAACTAGTGCTGATGATCTTATTAGTATAGGAACTATTGGACTTATTAAAGGAATTGATTCTTATAGTCCTAATAAAGGTGTTAAATTAACTACGTATGCTGCTAAATGTGCTGAAAATGAAATACTTATGTTTTTTAGAAGTAATAAAAAATATAATAATAACATTAGTCTTAATGATGTAATTGCTCATGATAAAGATGGAGGAGATATAACACTTATAGATGTACTTGAAGAGCATACTGAAAGTTTAGATAAAATAACTGAATATAAAGATAATATTAGGAACTTATCTAAATATTTAAATGTACTTAGTACTCGAGAACTAGAAATTATTAAAATGCGATATGGGCTTTTAAATACTTCTCAAAAAACACAAAAAGAAATTGCTAAAAAATTACATATTTCAAGAAGCTATGTTTCTAGAATAGAAAAAAGAGCACTTATAAAAATGCTCCGTGAATTTATTCGTAATAATAATATTTAGAAAATACAACTTACATCATATCCAAATATTCTTGCAATAACTCTTAATAATGTCGGGAATACACCTATTGCTAGTAATATACCTCCTATTAGTATACATTTATGTCCTGCTTTCTTTAGTGCATCAGGGTTCTTACTTACAACTGCTGGAATTAATGTTATCATTCCATTTACTACTGCTATTACTGCTCCTGCTATTCTTAATATTGTTATACAAAGTTTGACTAATTTACTAAGGTTATCATTAAGTATATCTGAACATAAATCGCCGTTTTCTCCGAATCCTGGTGATGGTAATTCTCCGTCGAACTCTCCATAGTCACCGTTTCCTCCGGTTGAACCATCTCCATTATCAAATCTACCCGCAACACCATTATCACTAGCCTCTTGTGCATCAGTAGTTATTAAATATAGTCCTAAGTCAGCGTTTGCAGCATCTAGGTAATGGTATACCTTTGTTTTTTCTATGCAAGCCCCGTCAGTGAACAATTTCTTCATTTGACTTGATTCTATCCTAACAAGACCACTTGTATTTAATCCTAGTGAAACCGCTAATTCAGAATCTAAACTCTCAGTACTGTTTGTATTACCATTAACTGTTGATTTATAAGTTTTTTGTTATTTTGAGGATTGTATACCGTTCTTAACTCTACCTCGGATTGAATTTTAAACAAATCAAAATTCATTGTATATTTACAAACCCTATCTTCTTTTTGTTCAACGTTATTGCTTTTATAGAACTCGTCTCTAGTTTTCCAATCACTAGAATTAGGTTCCTTTAGATATTCTGCTGACGAACTTTGATTCTTAAACGAATTTTTGTCTGAACTGTCTATTGGAGAGAACTCTACATCATATGATGTTTGATCACCATAAGCATTAACATAAACATTTGGACATTTTCCTTCATTTTTATAATAATCTGCAAATTTATTTTTTTTCGCTACTGTAAAGAAACGTAGCATTCCATATACTCCGCTTGTATCATGATTTTTGTAATCATAGTTTGGTGAGGTATACTCTTCCATTTTTTCACTTTTATTTTCAAAATATATTTTTACAGATGGTGTAGTATTATAATTTTCAACCACTATCTCAGCTTTACATAATTCAGATCCTGAAGGCAATGTAAGTGTGTAATTACATTTTATACCACCTATTGTTGCTTCTGCATTTACATTCATAATGCAAAATAAGAATAATACAATTATAAAAGTCAATTTCTTTTTCATATCTTCACCTACTATATTAAGCATATAACATTTGAAATTTTTATTCAATAAAAAAAATGGCTATAAAGCCATTATTTTTTTAATATTCTTCCGGTTGCTACACCATATTCTCTATTTTGGAATTCTCCAGCGGCACTAACTGATTGAAAATTTCCAATTCTTTTACTCTTATAGTGTCTAGTTAATCCAACTAATCCTCCAACAAATTCTTCTGCTTTAATATCAGCAAATACATCTGTTGATTTGAATTCTGATTCTTCTGTTAAACCAGCTACACCACCTACAAAGAAATTTCCTTTTACCTCTCCGTTAAATAAAGAATCTTTAACATCAAGTTTTCCATCTACATGTCCAGCTAAGATGCCTACTTCATTATTTCCTTTAACTTTTGCGTTATCAAATAATAAATTTCTTACATATAAATTGTTTACTTCACTAAACATACCTACTGAATCTAAGTTAGAATCAATAGTCATATTGTAGATTGTATGTCCTCCACCATAAATAATTACACTAGTATTTGGGATATTTATACTTCTAAAACTTTCAATATCTTTTAAATCTAAATCGCCCTTTAATATTATAGCAACCTTACCACTTTTTACTTCTCTTATCTTTTCTAAATCTTCTATAGTTTTAACAACTATAACTTTCAAATTCATTTCTTACCTTTCCTTTTTAATACAGTTTTTTAATTTAAAAAATTATATAATTTTGGTAATCAATTTCTCCTTCTTAAAGATTAAATATTTAAAATATTTTCTTTCATATATCTCCTAATAATGATTATTATTAATCAATGATATATAGTCAAATTAATTCATTTGATTGGGCTTTATTATACCAAAAAACGCGTTATAAGTCAATTTGCGCACATTAAAAGCACTATTTCTAGTGCTTTTATTATTTAACTTGTTTAATAGATACTTTCATATCATAATCATTAATTTTTAATTCTTCAGAAGCACTTTCATCTTCACTAAGTGTTAGAGCTAATACTTCATCCATAATATAACTCTTGAATTCATTAACAGCATCTACTATTTCTTTAGGACCATTGTATTTCATATCTATTCTATCTGAAATATCAAATCCACTTGTTTTTCTTAAGTTTTGTACTTTAGATACTATTTCACGAGCTATTCCTTCATTGATTAAGTCTTGATCTAATGTTGTATTTATAATAGCTGTTTTATAATTTAACATTACTGCTTTATATCCTTCAGTAGCATTTATTGATTTTAATACATAACTTGTATCAACATTATAGTCTGTACCATTTAAATTAATAGTTAATGTACCATTTTCTAACTTTTTACTGTCATCTTCACTAATATTATTTAAATATTCACCAAATGCTTTAATATTACTTCCAAATACTTTGCCTACTTCTTTAAAGTTTGGCTTATAAGTAACAGTTAAATATTTTGATAAGTCATTAGTCCAATTTACTTCTTTAACATTAAGTTCTTCTTTAAATAGACTTTCGAATTCGCCAACTAATTCTTTATATTTTTCTTCAAATATTACTTCTTTGATTGGTTGACGAACTTTAATCTTAGCTTCTTCACGAATGTTTCTTGTATAACTAATTAATTCTATTACTAAGTCCATCTTTTCTTCTAATTTTTCATTTATTAGTTTCTCATCGCATACTGGATAATCACTTAAGTTAACACTTACTTCACCAGTTAATTTAGTATATATTTCTTCACTAATAAATGGAGCGATTGGAGCTATCATTTTACATAATCCTACTAAAACATCATATGTTGTTTTGTATACTGCTTTTTTAGAGTTATCAAGTTCGCTTCCCCAGAATCTACGTCTATTACGTCTTATATACCAGTTACTTAAGTCATCACATACAAAGTCTTGAATTAAGTGTACTACTTTATTTAAATCATATTTATCCATATTAGTAGTTACATTTTTAACTAGGTTGTTATATTTAGAAAGTAACCATTTATCAATGTCTTCTAAATCTTTATATTTAACTTCAAATGTTCTTGGATCTACTTCATCAGTATTAGCGTACATTTCGAAGAATGTATAAGTATTTTTAAGTGTATTTATGAATTTAGAATTAATATCCTTAATACCATCTTCATCAAATTTTAATGGTGTCCATACTGGACTAGTATATAGCATGTACCAACGAGTAGCATCTGCTCCATATTTGTCTAAGATAGTAAATGGTTCAACTGCGTTACCTCTTGATTTATGCATTTTTTGTCCATATTTATCTAATAATAAGTCGTTAACTAATACATTTTTATATGGAGCTTTTCCAGTTAAGAATACTGAGATTGCAATTAATGAATAGAACCAACCACGAGTTTGATCAAGCCCTTCAGCAATGAAGTCTGCTGGGAAGTGTGATTCAAAGTATTCTTTGTTTTCAAATGGATAGTGATATTGAGCAAATGGAACTGCTCCACTATCAAACCAAACATCTACTACATCTGGTATTCTTGTCATTTCTTTACCACAATCTGGACATTTAATATGAACATTATCTACGTATGGTTTATGTAAATCTATAGTTCTATCAATCTTTTCAATTGATTTTTCTACTAATTCATCTATTGATCCTATCATTTCTTTGTGACCACATTCACAAGTCCATAGTGGAATTGGACATCCCCAATATCTACTTCTTGAAATTCCCCAATCTTGTACGTTTTCAAGCCAGTTACCAAATCTTTTTTCTCCTACATAGTCTGGATACCAATTAACTTCTTTATTAGCTTTAACTAATTTATCTTTGTAATCAGTTACTCTAATATACCATGCTGGTTTTGCCATATAGATAAGTGGACTTTTACATCTCCAACAATGAGGATAATTATGTGAGAATTTTACTTTCTTAAATAATTTATCGTTTTCTTTTAACCATTTAATGATTTCTATTTCAAGTTCAGGATCTGTTACTAATCTACCTTTCCATGGACCTTCTGTATAACATCCTGTTAGGTCTACTGGATTTAACATAGGAATATTATATCTTTGACAAACAGCATTATCATCAGCACCATACGCAGAAGCCATATGTACTACGCCAGTACCATCTTCCATAGTTACATAATTATCACATGTAACATAGAATGCTTTTCCATCTGGTTTTAAGAATGGCATTAATTGTTCATATTCAGTATATTCAAGAGCTTTACCTTTAAATGTTTCAAGAACTTTATAATCTTCTCCTAAAACTTTATCAGCTAAAGCATGAGCTAATATGAATTTATATCCTTTACTTTCTACTTTTACATATTCTTCATCTGGATTAACACAAAGTGCTACGTTTGCAATTAATGTCCAAGGTGTTGTTGTCCATGCAAGAAAATATTCATCTTTGTCTTTTACTTTAAAAGATAAAACTACTGAATTTACATCTACTTCTTTATATCCATCTGCAACTTCATGTGTACTTAATTCAGTACCACAACGTGGACAATATGGAAGTATTTTATGACTATGATATACAAGTCCTGCATCAAAGAATTGTTTTAATATCCACCATTCACTTTCAACATATTCATTTTTAAATGTAATGTATGCATTTTCAGTATCAATAAATTGACCCATTCTGTCAGTTAAACGAACAAATTCTTTTTCATTCATTCTTACATTTTTCTTACATTCTTCATTAAATTTTTCTACACCATAGTTTTCAATGTCTTTTTTGTCTTTAAAGCCTAATAGTTTTTCTACGTTTACTTCAGTTGGAAGACCATGAGTATCCCATCCTACTTTTCTATCAACTTTAAATCCTTTCATTGTTTTATACTTACATACTGCATCTTTTAAGATTTTTGCAAGCATGTGATGTACTCCAGGAAATCCATTAGCATAAGCAGGTCCATCATAGAATACAAAATTTTTAGCATCTTTTCTATTTTCTATAGTTTTATTTAATATATCTTCCTTTTTCCATGCTTCGATTTGACGTTCTTCAATATCTTTAACATTTCCCTTTTCCAAGTTTTCAAATTTTTCCATATTCATTTCTCCTTTCGATTAATAAAAAAAAGAATGGTACACAAGGAGTCTATAAGACGGTACCATCCCTTTATTTATCTTTATTTTTATAACGCAATACTTGCGTACCTATCTTATCCATAGGTAACATCAGAAGTGATCTATATATAATTTCATTTCCTAGTTTCCACCAACCACTAGTTCTCTATAAAATCCGTTATATAACGTCTTCCTCATTTGTTTTGAATGAACTAATTATAACACTAGTATTTTAGTTTGTAAAGTTTTTTATAAATCATCTACTGATATTGTTACTAATGGTCTTACTGCAAATGCATCTTCACTATATTTAACATAGTTTCTATCTACATCATCAGGCGATAAAATGCCATCTACATCTAATCCATCAATATGAAGATTTCTAACAGCATATGCTAAAGATGAATCAGTTGATGGTGTTGTTGATGTCCAGTATGATGTTGTATATATCCAATCTTTTTTTGAATTTAAGCAAGTATATTGTCCTATACCTTCGCTATCTTCTCCACATCCTAATGCTAAAAGTTCATCCACAGAAATTAATGAAGATGATGTTGTACTTGATAAGCCTATTTTAGATATAAGTATATCATTATATGCATCTACATAATTTTTTATTTCACTTGACTCATATTTGTTTGAACCTGAATCGAATTTTGTTGGATATAGAGCTGTACCATTTTCGCTACTCTCTGTTGCTTGTAAACCATATCCTTCTTCACTTTCCTCTGCTGCTGGTCCAACCATTAATTCGTTTTTAGCAAGCATTTTAATATTTGTTCCATCGTTAGATATTACATAGAAGTTTTCTGTTCCACACTTTATCATATCTCCGATCGTTTCTCCAGTTCCACTCACTACTGCGCATGTTTTTGGAATATATTCTGCTTTAATATCTAAATTACCTACAAAGTAAGTTTTTTGAGCTTGATTAGGTGTTGTTTCATCTAAATATAACCATAAAAAGTATATTGCACTTTCACCTGGTGCTAAAGGATCATTACCAAGTATTATTCCATCAGTTAACTTACTAAATGAACTAACTGTTGTTTTAGGTAGTTTATCATTTGAATATGTACCTACAATTGATCTATGCAATGCTAGTATATCTGCAGCAGTAATTTCCCCATCACCATTCATATCGCCAAGTACTAAATCATCTTCACTTGTAGAAGATAAGTTTTTTAAATAATCTACATCTGTTTCATTAACAATACCATCTTTATTTACATCACCTATTTGATATTCTAATCCTGGTGCAAGCACTCTTCTTCTAATTGCTACTTTTAAATGGCTTGAATAAAGACTTGTAAGCCTTGTATATTCTGTATAATCTCCAGTTGGTAAAAAGTCTGTATCTTCTTTTAATTTAATTGTTACTTTTGATTCTAAATTTCCAGTATTTTCTACTTTAAATATATAAGGTGTTGCATTTGAATATGTTCCATCATTTGGATAAGGATAAATTGATGAAGGCACTGAAGTACCATCTACCTTTGTAGTACCTATTACTTGTCCTATATTTGTATAAGTTGTATCACAGTCAGCATCGCTACAAAAAGATATTGCTAAGTCGCCTGTTTTAATAACATTGCTTTGACCTTCTTTTATTGAGAAGAACGATGCGAAAGAAACACCGATAAATATAATTAATAATAATCCTACAGAAATTAATAATGTAACAACTTCTTTTTTAATTATCTTGTCAATATACATATTACTCACCTATTCTCTATTTAGAATTATATAATATTTGGTTTTTTTAGTCAATTAAATGGGCAATCAAATTTGACTTATTTTGTGAAAAATGATATAATTTATACAATTTTAAGAGGGGGATAAGTTATATGGACAAAGAATTAGTTTCAAGAATGAAAAGTGAAATTAATAAATATGTTACGATGATTAATGACTTACGTGAAAAATATAATAGAATGCAAAAAGAAGGTGCTAGTGTTGCTGAACTTAATAAAGTCGCAAATGAAGCACAAGCTTTATATAATACATATGGGGAACTTAAGAGTGAATTAGCTGATTATATTAATAAATATAATATTTATGCTACTGAGGCTGGAAAGAAAGCATTAAAAGACAAAAGTGCTGATGATAAAAAATTAAAAGAAGCACATGACTCTTTTATAGCTTTACAAATCAGTTTGCTTTTTAAATATCATTTAAATGCTGAAGCTAGCGAAGAACAAGATGCAGAAATAGAAGTTGTTTCACATACTAAACCTAAACATAAACTATTTTCTAAGTTTCTTGCTGGTTCTTTAGCTCTTGCTACTATAGTTGGTCTTGGTTATGGACTTAGTGCTTGTCATAATAAGAATGTAGATAATTCTAATAATCCAGCAATCATTCAAAATGAAGATGAAACACCTGAACCTGATAATGAACCTGAAGTTAGTGAAGAGGTAACTAAACCTGATACTACAGAAGAAATTAAGACTCCTGATACTGAGACAACTGATCCTTCTATAGAAGAAGAACCTAATCCTGTTAATGAAAATTATCAAACTTTAAATGATTTTGCTTATTTAAAGGAAGATTCATCATTATATGATAATAGTGAACAAGATAAAACAGAAATTGAAAAGATTGAAAAATATCAAAAAGTGTTAAGATTAAGTACTGATGGCAATTATGATTTCGTACAAACTGAAGATATGAAATATGGATATATAGAATCTACAAAATTAGAAGCTTTACCTGATATGTTTGTTGAAGTTGATATTAGTGATCAAACAGTTGAGTTATATAAAGATAATGATATAATTTTGACTACTCTATGTGTTACTGGTAAAGATAGCACCCCTACTCGTATTGGATATTTTCCTATTAAGTATAAAACTTATGATACTTATCTAAAAGGACCTGGTTATAATAGTCACGTATATTATTGGATGCCTTTTGATGGTGGTATTGGACTTCATGATGCAGCATGGAGAAGCGAATTTGGAGGAGATATTCATTTCAATGGTGGAAGCCACGGATGCGTTAATATGCCTCATGATGCTGCTAAAACAATCTATGAAAATGTAAGTTCTGGTACTAAAGTATTAGTTCATAATTAATAAATAAAAAAGATATTCAATAATGAATATCTTTTATTTTAGAATATTAAATATTTTGTTATAAATGGAGTTATTATGTTTGAAAAATATAATGTCATAAGAGCTCCTATTAGTAGGAATGGTCCAAATGGAATAATTCCATCTT
>CAVIUL010000049.1:0-12701 GCA_963645885.1 bacterium
TTAGTTTATGATTTCGTTGAGATGGGTAAACTTAACATTGATACATCTTCTGGTGGAAAGATAGATGTTGATGGAAATTTATATATAAATACTCCAAAGAGTCAAATACATATTGTTGGTTTAAATCAAGATTATGATATATTTGTTGGTAAAGAATTTACTGTTAATGGTATTCAAAATGAAGAAGAAGATGGGGTTTTATTAGAAGCAGTTAGAATTGTTAAGAATAAAGTAGGTAATATACCTGTTGATATAATTGTTGAATCAAATACTCGTTTAACTATAGCACCTAATGTAGAAGTAGGTTATGTAATAGGAGCAGATGGTTCAACTAACATTGAGATTCTTAATAATGGTACTATTACTCAAATACAACTTCAAAATATGAAACTTATTGATTCATTCTCTAAGTATCAAATATATGTATACAATTTAAATACAATTCTTGGAGTATTAAATGGACCTTCTATTATGCTTCCATCTAACTCAACACCTTATACTGGACCTAACACTGGTAATACATTAATTATAAGAGGTGTATCATCTAATAATATTACAGTAGGTGGATCTGATAACTTTACTGGAGATGATATCAATCAAGGTGCTCCTGAAGACTCAGTAATACCAATTCAAGGTGAAGAAGATTCATATTACGTTTATATTCGTGATAATAATGAATCATTAGAAAAACTACTAAAAGCATATTTTGATGATATAGATCCAACAACTACAACTGAGAATATTTATAATATTAAGAAATTAATAATATATACATTAAATAGTGCTTATTTTGAAAATGAAGATTTTACTTATATAGCTAGTGATGAAATGCATTCTATAGAATATTTAGGACTTGCGAATGCTACTGTTAGTGATGGAACAACAATTAATAAAATAGCTAATAATACTTTAAAAGATAAGACAAGTCTTAAGACATTAATTCTTTCTAAAACATTAACAACTATTGGTTCTAATGCATTTGCTAATGTTAATTTAGGTCGTATATCTACTTCTAAAGCATTTACATTCTTATCAATTCCATCTACTGTAACTAATATAGGTGATGGAGCATTTGCTAATGCAAGATATGTTAAGTTTGAAGGACAAATTCCTCCAACTATAGGAAGTAATACTTTTGATGATAGTTCTAATGGTACTAAGTTCTTTGTAAGTCAAGGAGCAATCGAAACATTTAGAAATACTAAAAACATTAATGAAGCATATGTATATTACCATGGAGAATTATCTGATAATAATCAATATTTTGTTTATGATTATGGTGATGGATATGGAATTTCATACTTTATAAATAGTGTATCTGTTGGTTCTAGTATTGCTATTCCAAATAATATAACTAAATCATCTGTTACTAAACCTGTTACATCACTTGGATATAATTCATATAGAAATTTAAATACTCCAGCTACTGGTACTAAGATAACTATTCCAGATACTGTGTCATTAATTGATTCATATGCATTCTATAGTGATAATATAACTGAGATAAATTTAGGTGAAGTTAGTAAAATAAATTCATATGCATTTTACGATACAAAGTTAACTACACTTGTTTCTAATAAACTTGAATATATTGGTTCTTATGGTTTCTATCAAAATCCAATAACTTATATTAGCCTTCCTAATGTTAATGAAATAATGTCATATGCATTTATGAATAGTACAACTCTTTATGAGATGGATCTTGGAACTGTTAAAGTAATAGGTGATAAAGCATTTTACAATTGTCCTCAACTTGGTAGAGTTTGGTTTAGTAATATTTCTACTAAGGTTGTAAATAATGGTAAGAGTATTGATTTAACTGTTGGTGAAGATGCTGTATTTACAAATTGGGGAATGTACTTAGATGGTAGACTTAGAGTATATGTTCCATCTGGAACAGATGCTGAAGGATTTGATTATTTAGAGGGATATAAAAAGATATTTGCTGCTAATGAATCATTTGTATATCCTAAAGGAACAATAATTGGTAGTTATAAACATGTAGCTATTCCATATGATTGGGGAGAATATAGTGTACGTGGTGTTACTAAGAAGAATGCTCAAGGTGAAGATGTAACTGCTTATGAAATTATTGAATATCACGGAGCTGACTTAACTAGTAGTTATCAAATACCAGATGTTATTGTATCTGATGAAGGATTATCAGCATCTATAACTGGTAACTCATGGCAAAATGGTAGCGGATATAGATTTGGTGGAAATTTAACAATTACAAATAATACAACAGCTACTATAAATGATTGGACTGTTAGAATAAATCTTCCAACTGGTGTTACATGGGGTTCTACTTATACTGGAGCTAATGAAAATGTAAATGGTAATTTATTAGTTTTAACTAATAAAGATTATAATGGAACTATTGCTCCTGGAGAAAGTAGACAATTATCATTCTATTATGATATGACTTCTCAAAGCTTAAGTATTGGTATCTTAAGTGTATATTCTTCAACTAGTCCACTTATGAATATAATTTCAGTAGGTGAGTATGCATATAGACATACTGCTTCATCATCAAATCAAACTATTGATTTACTTGCTAATAATTTAATAAATATAGATAATCATGGTCTTGAAAATATCAAAGTTAAATCGCTTACTTCAGAAAGTTTAATATCTATTGGAGACTATAGTTTATATAATACTGGTCTTCAAACAGTAGACTTACCAAATCTAAATTCGATGGGTAAATATGCTATGTCAGATATGGATACTTTATATAGTGTTAATCTTGGTAATATTCAAGTAATGGGTGAGAATGCTATTAGTAATAACCCTAACTTAGAACAAATATTTATAGGTACAACTAATACTGATAATATGTCGGTTCATAGTACTGCAATGAATAATATTGGTACTAATGCTAATAATAGACTTAGAATATATGTACCTGAAGGAAAAGTTGATTTCTATAAAGCATTATTTAGTAATTATCAAGATTATATTTATCCTACTGGATATATAGTTGGTTCATTTATTAATACGCCAATTCCATATGATATCGGAGAATATAGTGTAAGAGAAACAACTATAAAAGATAGAGATAATCAAGATGTTAATGGTTGGGAGATTATTGAATACCATGGAGCTGATATATCTAATACGTTTAATATTCCACTTACATATACAATAAATGGAGTTACTAAAGATGTTATAGCTGTAGGAGATCATGCATTTAAACATACTACTGTTAATGGTAGTGGTGGAAGTGACATAATAAATAATAAACTTATGAAAATAGGTGAACATAGTTTTGAAGGAATTACAGCTATTAAATCATTTACATCTACTAGTTTACTTGATATAGGAAGTTATGCATTTAATAATGGTGGTCTTGTATATTTAGAAACACCTAATTTAAGAAGTATAGGTTCTTATGCACTTGCTAATATGAATACACTTTATAAAATTAATTTAGGTTCTGTATATCAAATGGATACAAATGCTGTTTATGCTCTTCCAAATTTAGTACAAATATTCTTTACTCCAGGAAGTGAAACTAGAGTATTTGATCAATATGCATTTACTGATGTAGGAACACTTACTAATAATAGAATTAGATTCTATGTAGGAGCTTCAAGTACTTCTACTGAAGTTAAGACACCTAATAATGTAAATATTAATGTTACTGATAATTGTAATAGAAGTCAAAGTGGTAATGGTACTAGTAGAAGATATACTTATGTATGTACTGTAACAGTTAGAAATAATTCTGGGCAAGATATTGAAGCATGGACTACATCTGTTACTCTAGGAAATACTACACTACAAACTGCAACTAATGTTTTATACGAAGCATCAAGTTCTAGAATAGTATTTAATAATACTTCTAGTAATGGTACTTTAGCTAATGGTGGTAGTACAACATTTACTTATACAGTTAGAACAACAAATAGTAGTACTTGGACAAACTTAAATAGTCATTTATCTAGTTCTTCTGGTACTTATTACACAACTACAATCACAACATCAACTGATTATTTAACTGATGTATATGCTAATTCATTTAGAAAAGAATATAAAGATTATTTCTATGATTATGGAACAATAATGGGTACTTATAGTTCTACAAATATTCCATATAATATTGGTGAATATAGTGTTGTAAGTCGTGAATATATAACAAAAGATAATCAAAGTGTTATAGGATTAGAAATTGTTGAATATCATGGAGCTGACTTAAATGCTACTTATATGTTACCAACTACATTAACTATTGATGGTCAAAGTTATGAAGTAATTGGTGTAGGTGAAAGAGCATTTAGATGGGCAACGATGAGTTCTGGAAGTACATTTGATATAGTTAATACAAATTTAAGATATATTGGAAATTATGCATTCTATAATTTACAAGGTGTTCATGAACTTAATGTTTCAAATGTTGATTATATTGGTGAGTACGCATTATTTAATAATAAACTTTATAAAGCAACAACTCCTAAACTTGTAGAACTTGGTAATTATGCTTATGCTAATAATATAACTCTTAACTATGTTAACGCTGGATCTGTTACAAGTATTGGCGAAGGTGCTTTCTATGGATGTACTGGAATGGAGCAAATGTTCTTTACTTCTACTAATGCTGATACACAAGCTAGTGGTATGAAAATTGGTGTAGGAAGTAATGCATTCTATAATGTAGGTACTACAATTGGTAAACGTTTTAGAATATATGTTCCAGATGGTAAAATTGGTACATCTAATGTTACTTATCAAGAGGCATATAAGAATACATTCCCATCAAATGTTAAAGATTATATTTATCCAACTGGATATATAATTGGTAGTTATAAATTTGGTACACTTCCATATGATATTGGAGAATATAGTATTCGTGAAGTAACACTTAAAAATATGATGAATGCTGATGTAACTGGTTGGGAAATCATTGAATATCATGGACCTGATGTTACTTCTTCATTTGAAATTCCAAATGAGATTACTGCTGGTGGTATTACTTATGATGTAGTATCTATTGGTACTTATGCTTATTATGGAGTAGAGGTAGTTACTGGTCAAAACTGGATAGTTAATCTTCCTAATAGTGTTGTATTAATTGATGACTATGCATTCTATCAAACAGATGTTACAAGAGTTAATGGTAACCAAATAACTAGACTTGGTAAGTATTCATTTGCTGATTGTGAAAAGTTAACTAATGCTATATTTAATAGTGTAGTTGTGGCTGATGATTATAGTCTTTATAGTTGTGGAGCTATTTCTTATATTCAATTTGGTACTGGTACAATTGATATTAATGATTATGCTTTATATAACCCATATCAAGGAGGACCAACAACGACATTAAGTATGCAAGTAAGTAGTGTTCCAAATACCGCATCTACTGCACTTCCAGGATATGAAAGAGGACTTCTTGGTTTATGGTATAATTCGCACTTTACTTATTCTGTACCTTCTAGTGTACTAAGTGACTTTAGAAATGCAACTCCATGGAGATACCATAATTATTCAAGTGCTCAATATTCTTCAGATTTCTTATATATACTTAATAATAATAATGAAATTAAGATAACTTCTTATACTGGTAATGCTAATTCTGTAACTATTCCTGATACATTGGATGTTAATGGTAGAAGTTATAATGTTACAAGTATAGTTGCTGATGCATTTGATGGAAATAGATATGTAACAACATTAACACTTCCAAGATATTTAGATGATATTCCAGGTGGATTCTTAGATGGAAACTCTAATATTAGTAATATAAATGTTGATGCTAACAATGCAACATTCTCAAGTACTTCAGGAGTTCTTTATAATAAAGATGCTAGTTCATTAATTAGATATCCAAATGGAAAAACTGCTATTACATTTACAGTACCATCTACTGTTAAAACAATTGGTTATAGAGCGTTTGCTAATCAAACTAATATAAATACTATATATATGAGTAATATACTTGAAAGTATTGGTGCTTATGCATTTGATGGATGTACAAATTTATCAGCTTATTACTTCTATACAGATGTACCTAAGTTGACTGGATTTGATACATTTAATACTTCATATCAATTACAAATGTATGTTCCTACTGATTATATAAATAATTATAGATCGGATACATACTTCAAAGCTTATAGTAATTATTTAGTAGCTAATTAAAACAAAAGTATAAATTTACTTTTGTTTTTTTATTTGTTTGCTTTTCTAAAATAGATGATAATGTTATAATGATTAAGAGGTAATAAATATGATGTTAAATAATAAACAAATGGAAGCAGTTAATCATAAAGAAGGACCTTGTTTAGTTCTTGCAGGAGCAGGTAGTGGTAAAACAAGAGTATTAACTGAAAGAATAATAAAATTAATAGATGAAGGAGTAAGTCCATATAATATACTTGCGATAACATTTACTAACAAAGCAGCTAAAGAAATGAGAGAGAGAGTAGAAGCTAAAATAGATACTATAGCTGATTCTATTTTTATTGGAACTTTCCATTCATTTGGCCTTAGAATACTTAGAGAAAACTATAGTGATATAGGATACACATCTAATATAACAATACTTGATACAGATGATACTAAAGCACTTATTAAAAGAATATTAAAAGAAAATTCTTATGATCCAGCTAACTATGATATTAAACATATTATATCTAGAATAAGTAGTGCTAAGAATGATGGATTAAGTCCTTTGGAATACTCTAAATTATTCTTAAGAGATGAAGATAAAGTAATATCTTTTGTATATGAAAAATATATTAAGTTATTAAAAGAAAATAATTCAGTAGATTTTGATGATTTATTATTAAAACCTGTAGAATTATTTAAGAAACGTAAAGATATATTAGAAAAATATCAAGAGAGATTTAAATATATTTTAGTAGATGAGTATCAAGATACTAATAGTATTCAATATGAACTTTGTAAGTTGCTTGCTAGTAAGTATCATAATATTTTTGTAGTAGGAGATGCTAACCAATCTATTTATTCATGGAGAAATGCAGATTATAGAAATATTCTTAATTTTGAAAAAGATTATAAGAATGCTAAAGTAGTTCTTTTAGAAGAGAACTATAGAAGTACTAATACAATACTTAAAGCTGCAAACTCTGTAATTAGGAATAATCGTGAAGGTACTAAATTAAATCTATGGACATCTAGTGGAGATGGAGAAAAAATTGAATATATTAGACTTGAAGATGAAATTAAAGAAAGTTCATTTGTTATCAAAAAGATAAAAGAGATGATGGATGAAGGATATCAATATAGTGATTTTGCTGTACTTTATAGAACTAATGCTCAAAGTAGAACAATTGAAGAAGCTTTCGTAAGAAGTAATATTCCATATAATATTATTGGTAGTTATTATTTCTATAGTAGAAAAGAAATTAAGGATTTAATAGCATACTTAAATTTAGTATATAACTCTAATGATTCAGTTAGTTTAGAAAGAGTAATTAATACTCCTAAAAGAGGAATAGGTACTAAAACTATAGAAAATATTCGAAATAAAGCACGTGAAAATAATATATCTATGTTTGATGCGATAGAGTCTGGAAAAGAACTTGAATTTAAGAAATTAATTCTAGAATTACAAGAAGATGCTAAAACACTTAGTTTATCAGAGTTAATAGAAGATACACTTGTTAAGAGTGGTATCAGAGCAGAGTATGAACTAGATAAATCACTTGAAAGTGATGCTAAGATAGAAAACTTAAATGAATTTAGATCTGTTGCTGTTGCCTTTGAAGAAAGTGGAGTATATGATTTATCAACATTCCTTGAAAATATATTACTAGTAAGTGATGCTGGCCAATATAAAGAAAATAAAGATGCTGTTAATTTAATGACTCTTCATTCAGCAAAGGGACTTGAATTTAAAGTTGTATTTATTCTTGGTATGGAAGAAGGAATATTCCCTCATAATAGAAGTTTTGAAAGTGCTAGTGAACTTGAAGAAGAGAGAAGACTATGTTATGTAGGAATTACTAGAGCTAAGAGTATTCTTTATTTATTAAGTGCTAGACAAAGAACTTTATTTGGTAAAACTAGTGGTACTGTAGAGAGTAGATTTATTAAAGAAATAGATGATGATTTAATAAATAAAACTAATATGGCAGTAAGACCAGATGACAGACCTAAGAGAACACTTGGAAATATGTATAATAATAATGCTACTAGTGATGGAATCAAAGCTGGGGATAATGTTATTCATACAGTATTTGGTGAAGGTGTTGTTATTAAAATTAGTGGTGGAATTGCTACTATTGCATTTGCTCATGGAGTAGGTATAAAGAGTATTGCTGCTAATCATAAATATTTAACAAAGAAATAATGTAAAGTTATTTCTTTTTAATTTGTAAATGCTTTGTTAATTTACAATTCATAACATTAATGATATAATAATCTTAATAAGTTAGGAGGAATATATATGGGTCCAGTTGGTTATATAATCATAGCAGTTTTAGTAATATTAGTTATTTATTTTATTAGTGTTTATAACTCATTAGTTAAACTAAATAATAATGTTAAAGAAGCATTCTCTACAATGGATGTATATCTAAAAAAGAGATGGGATTTAATACCAAATTTAGTTGAAACTGTTAAAGGTTATGCTAAGCATGAAAAAGGAACTTTAGAAGAAGTTGTTAAATTAAGAAGTGGTGCTTATGATAAAATGAGTCCAGATGAAAAGCTTGAAAATAATGCTAAGTTATCAGCAGGTATTACTAAAATAATGGCTTTAGCTGAAGCTTATCCAGAATTGAAAGCTAATCAAAACTTCTTAAGTTTAAGTTCTGATTTATCTAATGTTGAAGCAGATATAGCTAATTCTAGAAAATATTATAATGGTGTTGTTAAAATGTTTAATAACAAAGTAATGATGTTTCCAAGTAATATAGTTGCTAATATGTTAGGCTATAAAGAACAAAAAATGTATGAAGTAGATAGTGCTGAAGAACGTAAAAACGTTAAAGTACAATTCTAAGAGTTCTAAAGAGAACTCTTTTTAATTGCTATAAAAAAACTCGTATGATATACTATAAAAAATAGGAGTGAGTATGAAGAAAATAAATAATGGTTTTACATTGGTGGAATTGTTAGCAGTAATAGCTATTTTGGCAATATTAGTGATTATTGCTTTGCCAAATGTATTAAATATGTATAATAGAGCACAAAAGCAAACTTTCTTAACAGAGGCTAAAAAAGTTTATAGTGAATCAGAAAAAATTTCTGTCAAATGCAATAAGTGGTAATAAAACAAAAGTTATTAATTCAAAAGATAATTCTAAACTTGATATGACTGGAAAGAAACTTCAATATTGTGTTATTTTAAATACTAACGGAAAAGTTATTGATATGAAAGTATCAAATGGTAAATGGATAGCAAGTTTAAATGGTAAAGCTGTTGAAGATTTAACAATAGACGATTTAGAAAATGGAAATTTAGATGATTATGATTGTGAAACAAATGAGCCAAGTAATCCTGATAATCCTAATCAACCTGATAAACCAAGTGATCCAGATGTTCCTAGTTATGCTAATTGTACTTTTGATGGAGATATGGTGCAGGGTGCTGAATATGTAAATGGACAATATACATATAGATACAAGCAACAAGGTGGCATTTATAATATTAAATTTAGATGGAGCAATATGAGTACTGATGGTTGGGGCGTAGCTTTAACTGATCAGAAATCAACTGATCCTGTAACAAGTCAAGTTTGTACGTATATAAATAATAAGCCAGTTGTATCTACATCTTGTATGTTTTATCAAACTAAAGCAACTTCTATTAATTTAGAAAACATTAATACTTCTAATATAATAAATATGGGTGGTATGTTTTATGAAAGCAAAGCTAAAGAAATAAAAGGATTAAATAATTTTGATACAAGCAATGTTACTAATATGAATGGAATGTTTAGAAGTAGTCCAGCAACCAGTTTAGATTTGAGTAGTTTTGATACAAACAATGTAAAAAATATGGGTGCAATGTTTTTTGGATCTAGGGCAACTTCATTAGATTTAAGTAAATTTAATACAAGCAAGGTTACAGATATGGGATATATGTTTTATACTTCAAAAGCAACTTCATTAGATGTTAGTAATTTCGATACATCTAATGTTACTGATATGAGCTCTATGTTTTATGATTGTGTTGTTCCTACACTTGATTTAAGAAATTTTAACACAAGTAAAGTTACTAATATGCATCACATGTTTTATGCTAATAAAGCATCTAGCTTAAATTTAACTAGTTTTGATACTAGAAATGTTACAGATATGGGTGGAATGTTCTCAAGTAGTAAAGTTACTTCACTTGATTTAAGTAGTTTTGATATCAGTAGTTCAACTAATATAACCGATATTTTTAGAGGTGCTCAAGTTAAAACTGGTTATGCTAAAAATGATACTATTGCGACACTTTTAAATAATTCAAGTTATAAACCATCTGGTTTAGTATTTAAGGTAAAATAGATTATATTTATAATCTATTTTTTTATATGTTTAAATCTATTTTTAAAATAATAAATGTGTTATAATAATTATTATAATAGAGGTGTATATATGTCACTATTCAAGCAAATGAAAAGCAGACAAATTCAAAAAAAAGCAAATGATTTCATTAAAAGTCTTGGTAATAAAAGCGATAAAGAAATAGAACAAGCTTACTTAAATACTAAAGAGTTTGAGAATAATGAAATTGTTTTAAGCTATTTGTTTTTTCATCATCCTTCTTTAATTAGAATATTACCAATTGATTTTCAAAAATCACGTCTTAATAGTAATCTTTCTATGTTTAGACAAGGCTCAATAGAAGCACGTAGAGCTCTTGTAAGTGATTGGCTTGCTGGAAATAAATTTTTTATGAATAGTAATGTTTTAGATTTAGATCCTGAAGAATATGTTTCATATATTAAACTATATTTTTCACAACCTGATGATGTAGCTAAACTTTATATGGAAGATTTAAGAGAAGTAATAACTGTTTTATCAAATAGTGATTTAAAAGCTACTGAAGATTTACTTAATAAAATTAAAGATAAACTAACAGATAAGCAATGGGAATTTGTTATAAAAGTAAATCCATGTTTTATAAAATACGCTAGTCAAAGTATTCAAAATAAATATGCTGAAGATGAAACATATAATATGTATATTAGTGGAGATGCTAGAAATAATTTTGTTAAGAAGCAAATAGATAAAATTAAAAATGATTTTTCACTTCTTGATACTATGCCTGTGGATGTTCAAAAAGAGTTTATAAAAGAATATCCTTTTATGATTAATTATTTAGATACATCAGCACTTACTGAATTATTAAAATATGATATAGAACTAATTAAATATTTAAATATTACTGCATTAAAAAGTAAAGATAATAAAGATCATGAAGTTGTTTATGGACTTTTAGAAGAAATAGGAAATAGAAATATAAATGATATAGTTAATATATTAATTGATAAAGGTTTATTAAATGCTAAAGGTAAATTATATAGATTTGATTCTAAAAGTAATAATATAAGTTATCAATATACAAAAAGATTAATTAAGATAATACAAGGTCTTAGTATTGAACAAATGATGTTACTTATTAATATAGATGTTAACTATGTTCTTCCTTATGTAGTACCAGTTTATAATAATGATACTGATAGAAAAACTAAAGAGAGTATTATTATAGATTGTGATTCTAGATGTTTAAACTTGTTTAGATCTTATTATGATCAAGAATTATATAGTAAGTTTTATAAAGTTATAAATAAGATATATAATGAATATTTAGAAAACATAGATAAATATGATTTTAATGTTGATTATAATTGTGTATTTGATTTATTTAAAGTTTTATTTAATAAGAATATAATGACTAAAAATAATGCAGAAAAGATTACTTTATTTATGGGTATATCTTTATTATATAAAGGTAAGGAAGGTAAAACTCAAGAATCAGCTATTAAATTATTAAGTGATTTATTATCAACTGCATATAATAAAGAAATTAAATTAAATACTGAAATATATAATATTTATTCACTTGAGATTTATGATGAAAGATTATCATTTATATCTAGTGATTTACTTAATAATTATTGTAAGTATAATTTTGTTAATATGTCTACTTTACTTTTAATAGTGAGGAGTAAAAGAAATAGAGAATTATTTATTAAATATTATGATATATTTAAATCTATTTATGGTGAAAGTAAAGAATCTTTATATAAAGCTGTAGAAAACTTTACTTATTATAAAGAGATTATTGCTGATGCTGATGGTAAAAATCTAAATGATGTAGAGATGGATAATTTGATAGATTTAATTGCTACTTATGGCAACTATTTACATATTACTAAGGTAAGTGAACTTGCTTCATATGATATATCACTTCTTAAGAAATTAATAAGTGAATTATCTGCTATAAAAGATGTATCTGTTTATAAGAATTTATTATGTAAGTATTTATTTAATAAAGGTTATGATAAGAATGGAAATAGTGGATGGTTAGAAGTATCTACTATTAAAGAATTATGTGATGTATTTGATGCTGAAAATTTAGAAAATATAGAAGATGCTGGTAATAAAGTATTTAGCACTGAAGAAATTAATTTATTTAGTATGATTAAATTATTATTTAATATAAATGATGCTGATTTATACCTTGGATATATTGATAATCTTGTTAATAATAAAACTAATAGAAATTTAATTAGTGT
>CAVIUL010000050.1:0-11922 GCA_963645885.1 bacterium
CGACTGCAGAAGCGCATATAGAATTAGATAATTATGTGTAGTAGGGGGAGGTGAAACCTCCCCCTTTGTTTTTTTATAAAAATTATGATATAATTTATATATAGAAAATTATGAAGAAAAGAGGAAAGTGATAAGTATGAGTTTTGAATATAAAGACGAATATAGATATTTATCTAGTGCCTGCCTTAACCTGACCGATGATTGCAACTTGGGGTGCCGGTACTGCTTCGTGGCGCAACAACCCCACTATATGACGCTGCCCATGGCCAAGGCTGCCGTAGATTATTTAGTAGGTAATTTAAGAATAAAAAAAGAAAAAGGGTATGCTTTTGAAAATGATGAAACCTCAATTACTTACTTTGGAGGAGAGCCTATGCTTATGTGGGATTCTATTATAGTTCCTTTAACAAAATACATAAAAGAAAATTATCCAGATGAAGTAAGTTTAAATATGACTACTAATGGAACTCTACTTAGCAAAGAACGTATAGATTTTTTATATGAAAATGATATTTATGTTTTGTTATCTATAGATGGTTATAAAAATACTCAAGACTATAATCGTCCTTGTAAAAACGGTAATTCTTCTAGTTTTGACTTAGTGGTAAAAAATATTCCTTATCTTTTGGAAAAATTCCCAAATACCACTTTTAGATCGACTATTTATGCGCCTACAGTAGAATATACTTTTGAAAATTATATTTTCGCAAATTATATGGGGTTTAAAAATATTTTTATGATTCCTAATTGTCGAGACAAATGGTCAGAAGAAGATAAGAAAAAATTAAAAAAAGAAATAGAAGATATTTATGATTATATTAGAACTTCTTTTCAAGATGGAAAAAATGTTATTAATTTTTCTACTATTAATGATTCTTTTGAGCGAGTTTTAGAACATGATATAAAAGTATATAATAAAGATAAAAGTAGAAATTCCGCCTCTCGTTCTTGTCAACGTTGCGGATTAGGGACAGGATATGGTTCTATTGGGTATAATGGAGATATTTACGGCTGCCAAGAGCAAGATTCAAAAGGGAAAGAAAGTAAATTTTATCTTGGCAATATAGCACAAGGAATAGATGTAAATAAGCATAAACAATTACTAACAGATTATTATAAGCCTGAAACTTTAAAATGTGAAAATGAAATTTTGTGTGAAAATTGTAAGTTAAAAAATACTTGTCATACACAAGCTTGTCCTTCGGTTACTCAAGATTTATATAATTCTTTTTTTATTGATAGTGAAATTCATTGTTTATGGCAACAATTTTTATTTGATGAAGCTATTAAAACAATGCAAATTTTAGTTCCAGAAAATAATTTATTATTTAAAAATTATTTAAATTATAGATGTAATTATAATGAATATTTCGAGGAGGAAGAATACTAATGGCTACGTTAATGACACCTACTTGTACCTCTTGCGACGATAAAGCTTGTCAAGGTTGTGTTTCTTGTCAAAAATGTAATAAAACTTGTCAAGTAACTTGTAACGCCGACAATTTACAAACTTTATGTAATACAACGGGCCAAACTTATGCCGCAATTGCAGGCAGTTTCTCTTGGAAAGAATGCGCAACCGCAGGAGAAATAATGGGGGTTGGTTATTTTGATAAAGACGAATGGGACCGTATTATAACTCACATAAATAAAGCTCGAAATGCTGGAACAAAAGTGAGTACAGGAGGAGCTATTAGTAAATCGACAACAGCTAATGTATCTCCTTTTTCGGCAAAAGAATTTAATAGAGTTGCTCAAGCTGTAGGTAATATAACAGTTAAAATAACAGAAGATGGAAAAACAGTTACAAAAACAAATGCTTCTCAAGACGATGTTATTTATGGAAAATATTTTACAGAATTAAAAAATGCTGCTAATAAAATGTTAATATCTTCAAAAGCTTGCAATTCTTGTAATGCAGCCTGTGATGGAGGATGTAATGCTTGTCAAAAATGTAATACCAAATGTGTTACTTGTAATTCTCAGACAAAAACTAAATCAACACCATATTGCTGTGCTTGCGACAAAACAGAATCCGCTTGCAGTAAAAATAAAGAAAATTCTAGCAGCGGCGGTTCAGCTTGTAGCAAAAATAAAGAAGGCTAAATTTGAAACATAAAAAAATTTATGATATAATAAATTATAATAAAAAATAGTAAAGGAAAGTTATTTATGAGTGAAGAAAAAAAGAATACAGATATTTTAGAAAACAAAAATATTTCTACTTTAATCGAAGCTGTAACCAACCACACAGCTTGGAGAAAAGATTTCGATGCAGTACTAGATCTTAAAGCTAATCTTGATAGAGAACTTTTCGTAGCTGACATTGATGAAACAACTGGTGATTCGATTAATAGTTATATTCGTTTTTTTAACAAGCAAGACGAAGAAGATAACCTTCCAATAGAAGAAAGAACACCTATTAAAATTTTCATTGACTCTCCTGGCGGAGACTTAATGGCAACTTTAACAATGATTGACGCAATTAAGCTTTCTAAAACTCCAGTATGGACAATTAATATTGGTTGTGCGTATTCTGGTGGTTTCTTTACATTTATTGTAGGACATAAGAGAATTGCTTATCCAAATTCGTCATTCTTGTTCCATGAAGGTTCTACCTCAACGCATGGCGACGCCGGCAAATTTAGAAATTTTGCCGATTTCTATAACAAACAACTTGAGGTATTAAAGAAAATTGTAATTGACCATACTAAATTTGATGAAGAATGGTATAAAGTACACGTAAACGATGACGTGTGGCTTCTCGCTAGTGAAGCACTTGAAAACGGCATCTGTGATGAGATTACTACGGATATTTTACTGTGAACACCATTTTAATAACATTATTGGACACCTTTTTAAATAGATAAAAAATATTTTTTATATCTTATAAAGAAAGGAGAAAACTAATGGGATATATTTATAAAATTATTAATGATATTAATGATAAAATATATATAGGAAAAACTACGCGCTCAGTAGAATTACGTTTTTAGGAACATTGTAGGATTGATTTTTAGACAAAATCTATTTTACATAAAGCAATTCAAAAATATGGAAAAGAACATTTTTTTGTTGAGTTATTAGAAGAAGTTGAAAATGATGAATTAAATGATCGAGAAAAATATTGGATTGCTTATTATGATTCTTAGAATAAAGGATATAATTTAACTGCTGGTGGAGAAGGACGTAGTTTAAGTGAATTAGAACTTAAAAATATTCGTTTTCTATGGGAAGAAGAAGGAAAAAATATTAAAGAAATTTGTTCTCAATTAAATTTGAAGCATTCAACTGTTTATCATCGAGTTTGTCAATATCCTGATTTTGATCCAAAAGAAAATAGAAAACGGGCTTTAAAATATCAACAAACTCCAATTTGTCAATATGATTTTTTAGGAAATTTAATTCAAACTTATAGCAGTTTGGCTGAAGCTTCAGAAAAAACTGGATATGCTAGTAGTAATATTATTTTTGCTCGCAATAATGGAACTTTTTGTCATGGATATTTATGGGCAAATTTAGGAGCTCCTTTACCAGTAATTAAAACACATAAAAAAATAGTATTTCAATATGATTTAGATTATAATTTGATTAATATTTATTAGAGTGCTAGAGAAGCGGCACGAATGAATCAAGTAGATTCATCTTGCATTATTCGTTGTTGTAATCATTAGCAAAAAACCAGTAAAGGATATATATATAGTTATGAAAAAATTGATTCAACGATTAAATCAAGCTAATAATGAATATTATAATTTTGGAGAATCTTCTTTATCTGATTTAGAATATGATTTTTTACTTCAGAAATTAAAAGAAATGGAGCAAAAAACTGGTATTGTTTATGGCAATAGCCCTACTTTTAAAGTAGGTTATCCAGTTTTAAATAAATTAAATAAAATTAAAATTACTGATAAGCCTATGCTAAGTTTACAAAAAACTAAAGATGAAAAAGAGTTGTTTTTATTTAAACAAAAAAATAAAGTTTTAGGTATGATTAAATGTGATGGTTTGTCAGTAAGAATTATATATGTTGATGGAAAATTATCTTTAGCTCATACCCGAGGAGATGGGTATATTGGAGGAGATATAACTGAACATATAAAAACTTTTTCTAATGTTCCATTAACGATTCCATATAAGGGTAAATATATTATTGATGGTGAAGCAATTATTAAAACTGACGTATTTAATGAATTATTAAAAAATTATCAATATAATTTTTCAAATTCTCGAAATGCGGCATGTGGTTCATTAAATTTGCTTAATATAGAAGAAGTAAAAAAACGACAATTAAGTTTTATTGCTTGGGATGTAATAAAAGGAGATTTATCTAATTCATTAAAAGATAATTTATTACAAGCGCAGCAGTATGGCTTTGAAATTGTTTATTTTACTGATGATATAAATGTTACAAACCAAAATATTCAAAAAAAAGCTAAAGAATTAAATATTCCATGCGATGGAATTGTTTGGAAATATGATGATATTAATTTTTATACATCTTTGGGAGCAACCGAGCATCATTGTTTAGGAGCTATCGCGTTCAAATTTTATGATGAAATTTATCGAACCATATTAAGAGATATTGAGTGGAGCATGGGTAGAACTTCTGTTTTAACTCCAATAGCAATATTTGATGAAGTAGATATAGATGGTTCTAGAGTAAGTCGCGCAAGTCTTCATAATGTAAGTGTAATGCGCGATACTTTAGGAACACCTTGGGTTGGTCATTTAATTGATGTTTGTAAAATGAATATGATTATACCTCAAATCCAAAAGAATGAAGAACTAAATGCTGAAGTGCTCGGTCCTGAGATTCCTTTACCAACCATTTGCCCAGTTTGTGGCGGTGAGGTAAAATTAGAAGAAACTGATAATTCTTTGGTTTTAAAATGTATGAACCCTACTTGTCAAGGCAAATTAATTAATCGGCTCGACCATTTCACCGGTAAGAAAGGCTTAGATATAGTAGGTCTTTCAAAAGCTACTTTGGAAAAATTAATTGATTGGGGTTGGGTAAATTCCCTCATTGATATTTTCAAATTAGAAGAACATAAAGCTGAATGGATGCAGAAATCTGGCTTCGGCACAGCTTCCGTTACAAAACTTTTAGCAGCTATTGAAAATAGTAAAACAACAACTTTAGATAAGTTTATTAGTTCTCTTGGTATTCCATTAATCGGTTCTCGTATGGCAAAAATAATTGCCGCAAGAGTTTACGATTATGGAGAATTTAGAGATTTAATTATAGATAAATTCGATTTTTCACAATGGGAAGGTTTTGCAGATAGCAAAACAGATGCTTTGTTAAACTTTGATTATACTGAAGCCGATGAACTTTACCATTATATGAAAATTGAAGTAAATGAACCAGTAGAAAGTAAAAATTTAGATTTAACTGTATGTATTACAGGCAGTTTAGAGCAATATAAAAACCGTGCGGAAATGCAGGCGGCAATTGAGGCCGCTGGCGGCAAGGTAGTAGGCTCAATAAGTAAAAAGGTTAATTATTTAATTAACAATGATCTCACATCTGGTTCAAGCAAGAATTTGAAAGCAAAAGAATTAAATATCCCAATCATCTCTGAGGCGGATTTTATTCAAAAATTTCTAAAATAATTTTTTGACTTTAAAAAAAAATTATTATATAATAGTTATATAATAAAGGAGAAAATATTGGAAAGAAAAGAATTAAGAGAGTTAGCAAGAAAAATTGCTAAGGCTGAAGAGAAAAAAGATTATCAATTAATAGAAAAATTGTCCGAAGGACTTAGTATTGAAGATATGATGCGATTGGATAATTACATTCAAAAAATAATTTCTTGACTTTCAAAATTTTTTCTGATATAATATATATATAAAATAAATAATACAAAATATTTTTAAATTGAAAGGAAACAAAAGATTATGGCAATTAGTGCAAACAGTGTAAAAGTTATTAATTATTTGAAGACAGTTCAGGGACAGCAAGTAACAGCTAAGGACGTAGCAGCAGCTCTTGACCTTAGTGATAAGAGTGTAAATGGTATCTTCACTTCTGCTATTCAGAAGAAGGGTCTTGGCGTTAGAACAGAAGCTGAGATCGAAGCTGAGGATGGTTCCCACCAGAAGGTAAAGTTCCTCTCCCTTACAGCAGAGGGCATGGCTTTCAACCCAGAAGAGGCTGAGTAATTTAAAATAATAGATTATGAGGAGAGAGTGTAAACGCTCTCTCCTTTATTTCTATATAGGAGGATTAAAATAATATGACTTATTTTATTCTCGGTTTTTGTATTGGCCTTGTTCTAATCGTCGTTATGCTGGCGCCAAAACTTAAACAAGTTAAACAGCTTGACGCGGAAATAGAGCGACAGACTACTGAGCTAAAAGCTCAGCAAGAAGAAACTCGCCAGCAACTTCTTAAAATTCTTGAACAATATACAGATGCAAAAGTTGATTTAGCAACTGCACAATCTCAATATGATAATCTATTAAAACAATAGCAATTAGTTAAAGATTCTATCAAAGATTTGGAAGAATAGGCTCAAAACGCAAGTGAAGTTTTTTACCAAGAGAAAATGAAATTAGCAGAAACTAATTTCGCCAATAATCTTGAAAAACTTGCAAACGATTATACAGAATTAAAAGCTGATTGCGAAAATGAATATTTAGAATTATTAGAGCAAGAAGCTCAAAGATTTCAAGAATAGCTTACAAAAAATAGAGAAGAATTAGATAAATTAAATCAAGCTTTAGAAGATAAGAAGCGTGCGGTTCAAGCGGCGATAGAAGAAGCCAAAAGACAACAAGAATTAGAAGAACAAGAAGAGTTTTATAAAATTAAACTCTCTGAAATAGATAAAGAAGAAATTGCGCGATTGCGCACAGTAGTGCCGTATTTGCGCTCTGCCGAACCTATTAATAAAGTTATTTGGAGCGTTTATTATATGAAGCCTTTAAATGATTTAATTGGTAGAATTATTGGTAAAGAAACAAAGTGCGGAATTTATAAACTTACTAACACTAAAAATAAAAAAGTTTATATTGGACAAGCGGTTAGTGTATCTGACCGCTGGAAGTAGCACGTAAAGCGCGGTGTGGGCGCAGAAACCCCAACCCGCAACAAGTTATATCCAGAAATGTAGGAGTATGGCCCAGAGTTATTTACTTTTGAACTTTTGGAAGAGTGTCCGAAAGATCAATTAAATGCACGAGAAAAATACTGGATTGAGTATTTTGATTCTTGTACTTGGGGTTATAATTCGACTAAAGGCAACGATTAATATGATTAAATTTGAAAAAACAGAAACATATGGCTGGGAGACCGCTATTCGGGGGATGCGCAATCCTTTGAACAGCTGGAGTAAATCAGATAGTTTCAAATGTGAACCTCATATAGCCGATGATGGCAGACCAGATATCGGACCTGCTGACTTAGATCTTATGCAGCGCTTGCGCAAAGCTGGCACTGACCACCGAAAATATTTAAGAATGATTGGAGTATCTGTCGATATAACTGCTCCATTCTACTGGTGGAAGGAAGCAGATACCTACAAAGTTGGCACAGTTGCTAATTCTTGTAGTACAATGCATAAGATAATGGCAAAAGAATTTGAGCTAGATGATTTCAGCTATGAGCATCTAACCGAATTTAGTTTACAACAACTTAAAAACCTCATTAGTTATCTTAATTTGATACGCAATACATATCTTGTTATAGATAAAGAAAAGAAAGCTTCAAAAGATGTTTGGTGGCAAGTAATTCAATTACTTCCATCATCATATAATCAAAAACGCACAGTTACTTTAAATTATGAGGTTTTAAATAATATGTACCATTCCCGCAAAAATCATAAACTTGATGAATGGGCTATTGGTTTTTGCGAATGGGTAGAAAGCTTGCCTTATGCTGCAGAGTTAATCACCTCTGACTTGAAATAATAAAAAATTTATGTTATAATATAATATAAAGAAAAATAAAAAATAGTAAAGAGAGGAACGGTAATGAAAGGCAAGAACGATTTTATTGAGTATGTAGAAAAAGTATTAAATGAAGACGAAATTAGTGAAGAAGGTTTGAAGTTTTGGAATTATTTTAAGGAAAATAAAGAACAAGAAAAACCTCTGTTTACTGAGAATGGTAAGAAAATCTTAATTTTTTTGCAAGAAAATCAAGATACGGAGATTTGGGATGCGAGAAGAATTGGCGCGGAATCAGGTATGTCCTCCCGCAGCGTTTCAGGTTCAATCCGCAAATTAGTATCTGATGGATATGTAGAAAAGGTAGGTGCTAACCCCATTATTTATACTTTAACAGAACAAGGAAAAAATTATATTTTTGAAGATTAAAAAACGAAAGTGAGAAATAGTTTTATATGAAGAAGACAGTTAATACATATCATTGCGAAGGTTATGTTTATGATGTTAGTAAGTTAAAGTCTAAGGTATCAGGACCAAATTCAAAGAATCCAGGCACTCCTTTCATTCAGGGTGAAATGCAAGTAGCAACTGATGAGGAATGCACAAATATTGTTACACTTCATTTTACGTATGTTACTCCAACATTTAAGAGTGGTAAGGAAGATACAACATTTACTCTTCTGAACCAGCTTATCGCTGATAACAGTCCTTACTTTACAGTAATGAATGGTGGTAAGGATAAGGCTCTTAAGGTTAGAGTTGATGGTTCTGTTGATGTTAATACATTCTGGGACAAGGACGATCAGCAAGTTGACGCAAAGAGAATTGAAGGTCGTTTTGTTCACGCAACAACAGATATTACGGCAGATGAAAAAGAAAAGAATAAGTTTACTTGTGATATGGTTATCACAGGTATGAGAAGAGTTGAAGCTGACCCTGAGAAGGAACTTCCAGAAAAAGGTTATATTAAGGGTGCGATTTTTGATTTTAGAGGCGCACTTCTTCCAGTAGAATTCGCAGTAATTAATCCAAGAGCGATTGATTATTTTGAAAATCTTGAAGTTTCAGCTTCTGACCCAGTGTTTACTAAGATTTCGGGACAGCTTGTTTCGACAACAATTGTTAAAACTTATGCAGAAGAGTCTGCTTTTGGCGATCCAGATGTAAGAACGGTTACATCTTCTCGCAAGGATTGGGTAGTTACTTGGGCACCTCTTGAGCCTTATGTATTTGGCGAAACTGATACAATTACGGCAGAAGAGCTTAAGAAGGCTATTGCAGATAGAGAAATTTATGTAGCAGCTGAAAAGCAGAGAACGAATGAATGGAGAGCAAACCAGAATGGCGGTGGCACATCGGCATTTGACGCAACTCCACAGGGTGAATTTAAGTTTTAATTGAAAGAAGAGGTAAATAATGGGAATTGATTTATTAAACATTCAACCGCATAAGGTTAGTAAAGATTTAAGTGGTTATATCACTTATATTTATGGAGCTTAATCCCGTCTTCTGGGTTCCCTATATAGAAATATATAGTAAAAAACTTTTGTAAAAATCTGGGACGCTGAAATGCCAATCAGAGCGGAAGTTATTATTTAAAAGTAATAACACGCGCAACGCATAGATTTATTAAACTTAATATAAAATAGAAAGGAGTGCTCTAAAATGAACACCGAGATTATAGATTTCTATGAAGCAGGAAACTCAAGAAAAAAAACTTGTGATAAGTTTAAAATTACTGATACTAAATTAAAAAATATTTTAAAAGATAATAATATAAAAATTAGGACTCATTCAGAACAGTTAATTCTTGAAAATATAAAAAGAACAAAAGGAATAAATCATTACTATTTTGACACTTTAAATAATGAAAATACTTATTATATAGGATTTTTTGCGGCGGATGCCACAGTTAGGAAAAATAGAAATGAAATAAAAATTGGATTATCATCAATTGATAAAGATTTTCTTGAAGAAATTGTATGTAGAATGAACATGGAGAAAAAAGTTAATTTAAGAACTTCTTCAAATGGATTTGAATGTGCTGAATTAAGTTTTTCTTCTGCTAAAATAAAACAAGATTTATCTAAATATGGAGTAGTTCCAAATAAAACTTATTTAGGATTGTCTTTAAATGTTATTCCGAATGAATATAAATTATCTTTTATAAAAGGTTTTTTTGATGGGGACGGAAGTTTTTCATATAATAAAAATACTAAACAATGTAAAATTTCTATAGTATCACATACAAAAAATATATTAAACGATATAAATAATTATTTTGAAAATAAAGGAAATATTTATCAAGATAAAAGAACTCAAGTTTATTCATTAGAGTTTTCAACAATTCCTTCTTTAAATATTATGAAACAATTTTATGAATTAAATACGCCATGTTTAAAACGTAAAAAAAATAAATATTTAGAATGTTTAGAATTAAGAAATAAAAATCCACGAGACAAAAGCGCTTTCTAAAGAAAGATGAAAAGATATGCTGAACTAATACAAAAAAAAAGTATTAGAATTATAGGATAAAAAGCCTATAAGATAACAAAATGCCGAAGACAGGCAAGACAACTCTTGCAACTCAAATGGAAGGATCATTGCTTCTCGCATTTGAAACTGGATATAACGCCCTTCCTGGCGTAAAGGCGCAAGATATTACTTCTTGGGCAGAAATGAAGCAAGTTTATAGAGAGCTTAAGAAGCCAGAAGTAAAAGCAGCATTTAAAGCAATTATTGTTGATACGATTGATATTGCTGCTGATAAGTGTAAGAAATATATCTGTAATCAGAATGGAATTGAAGACCTCGGAGAACTTGGTTACGGTAAAATCTTTGCCGCTTAATATAGTAATATATTAATGAAAATGTAGTAAAAAACTGGAAAGCTAAGTTATATAAAAATAATACGCTAATCAGAGGTGAAGGCTAAATTTAAAAGTTTAGTCAGCCGCAACGCATAGAAAAATAAAACAATAAAGAAAGGATTTGTCTAGGCATGGGAAAAATCACTATTTCACAAGAACAAGTAGAAAAAATTATATATAATTATCAAGTATTAAAAATGGCACAGGGGAAAGCCGGTCAAGAATTTGGCTATTCTGCAAAAATTGTTAAAAGGTTATTACAAAAAAATAATATTTATATTAGAAGTCAATCAGAAACGCAACAACAATATCATATTAAAGAAAATTATTTTAGCACAGAAACTTCTAATATGGCTTATATTTTAGGCTTATTAGCATCGGATGGGTGTATAGCAAGTAATAAAAATTTAATATATATTGAATTACAACGTTCTGATAAAGAATTATTGGAAAAAATAAATCAAGAATTAGAAAATGAACGTCCAGTAAAAGATTATTGTGCTTCAAATGGATATGAAAATAGTAAAATTTATTTCTATTCTAAACAAGCCAAAGAACAATTAGCAAAATATAAAATTATTCCAAATAAAACTTATAATGAAAATTTTGGTTTTCCTACAAACTTACAAAAAAAATATTGGATAGATTACATTAGAGGCTATTTTGATGGAGATGGATGTATAAAAGATTCAAATCATACTCCGACTTGGGAAATTAATTCTGTAAATTATGAAATTATTGAAACAATTCAAAAATTTTTCTTAGAAGAATTTAATATTCAATTAAAAATTCAAACTTTTATAAATAATAGAAAAATTCCAATGTATAGAGTATATTGCTATGGACAAGAAAATTGTCATAAAATTTTTGATATATTATATAATAATACTAATTTGTTCTTGACAAGAAAAAAAGAAAAATTTAAATCTTTATTGAAATAATTTTCCACGAGACTACATATCTCTTGTATGGAGATAAAAAGTTATGCTGAACTTATAGGAAACTATAAGAACTATGGGATAAAAAGCCTATAGGATAACAAAATTGAAAGGTTGGACCAAGTTTAAAGATGAATTTAATGAAGTATTCCGTGGCCTTACTCAGTTAGGTTATGCAGTATTCTTCATCGGACACGATAAAGAACAGCTTATGG
>CAVIUL010000051.1:0-11917 GCA_963645885.1 bacterium
CCAAATATTTCAAATGAAATAATAAACATTTATAACAACTATACAAAATGCAAATATAATGAAAACACAGGTACTTGTGATTATACAGATGGTACACAATTAACTATAAGTTTAAGCGATGCAGAACAAAAAATTTATGATGTAAAATTCACAAAAAATGATAAAGTAATATATGAAAAAGAAGAATATATTGATGGTGATGATGCA
The DNA here is from genome assembly GCA_963645885.1 of bacterium. Classification (GTDB taxonomy): domain Bacteria; phylum Bacillota_I; class Bacilli_A; order RF39; family UBA660; genus CAG-1000. The sequence goes on from CAVIUL010000051.1 coordinate 208, forward strand.
GACTATTTAATGCAAACAGAAACAAAAGAAATAAATGGTTTATATTTATTTAAATACGTAAATAAGTCAGAAATAGACGCATACGAAACAACATTTAGAATATATGATAACTCTTTAAATTTAAAATATGATACTGAAACACAAAAAGATATGTATGATTTAGCTCAATCAGGAAGAATATCAGATATAGATTTATCTAAAAACTCTTTCAAAGTTTATTATGTGATTGATGACTTAATGTCTAGTGGAGAAGTTTATTGTGATTTAGTTAAAGAAGATTTAGCAAACCCTACGGATATAGTAATCAAAATAGATGAAATTACACTAACTGATGATGTAAATATAAAAACAACAGATATAACAGCAAAAGAATATTCAAGTAATAAAAAATACCGTAATCTTATAAACGATACTGAATAATAAAGTCTAACGTAAGTTAGGCTTTTTAAATACAAAAGCAATTGCTAAAATAAGGATTATATGCTATAATCTAGAGGAAATGAGGGGATACTATGTTTATTGATGAAGTTAATTTAAAATTAATAGCTGGAAAAGGTGGAGATGGATGCACTTCTTTTTTACGTGAAAAATATGTACCACTTGGAGGACCTGACGGTGGAAATGGTGGTAAAGGTGGAAGCATTATCTTCAAAGCAGATAAAGGATTGCGTACACTTATAGATTTAAGATATAAGAAAGTTATTAAAGGTGAAGCCGGACAAATGGGTCGTGGACGTAATCAAACAGGAAGTTCAGCAGATGACTTAGTTATAGTAGTACCAATCGGAACAACAATCAAAGACACAGATACAAACCTTATAATTTGCGATTTAGTAAGTGATAATCAAGAATGTGTAGTAGCTAAAGGTGGCCGTGGTGGTAAAGGAAACGCAGCATTTATGACTAATAAAAATAAAGCGCCATATACTAGTGAACTAGGAGAACCCGGAGAAGAAAGAAATATATGTTGTGAACTTAAACTATTAGCTGATGTTGGTTTAGTAGGTTTCCCATCAGTAGGTAAAAGTTCATTAATTAGTGTAATTAGTGCAGCTAAACCTAAAATAGCAGACTATCACTTCACTACATTAGTACCAAACTTAGGAGTAGTAAAAGCAGGAGACTATAGTTATGTAGTAGCAGACCTACCAGGAATGATCGAAGGATCTAGTGAAGGAGTAGGTCTAGGAGATAAATTCTTACGTCATGCTAGCCGTTGTAGAGTTGTATGTCATGTTCTTGATATGGGAGAAGTAGACGGAAGAGATGTAATTGAAGACTATAAAATCATTAGAAATGAAATTAAAAAATATGATGAAAACTTATATAATAAAAAAGAACTTATAGTAGCAAACAAAATGGATTTACCAAATGCTAAAGAAAACTTAGAAAAATTTAAAAAAGAATTTAAAGATGCAGAAATATTAGAAGTAAGTGCAGCTACTAGTGAAGGAACAAAAGAATTAATATTTAAATTAAAAGAATTATTAGAAAGTCTTCCAGAAGAAGAAATCTATGAAAAGAATGAATTTGAAGATTACGTTTTATATGAATTTAAGCATGAAAAACCATATAAAATTGAAAGAGTTGGAGAAAGTAAATGGAGAGTTACTGGTCCAGAGTTAGAAAAATTATTAAAGATGACTAGATTTAATTCAGATGAATCAGCTTTAAGATTTGCATCTAAACTAAAAGCTTTAGGAGTAGATGAAGAATTAAAATCACTTGGAGCTAAAGAAGGAGACACAGTACAAATACTTAATCAAGAATTTGAATACGAAGAAAGATTATACTAATTTTAATTCAGGGGGAGAGTTATGTGGTGGCTATTAAGCTATAAAACAATTTTAGAATATCTAGATAAAAGCAAAGATTCAAATTTAACGAAAGAAAAGCTTATATCTAGAAAACAAGAAAGAATAAAAAATGAGATAAGTAAACTACAAATAAAAGAGTTGGTTTACTATCTTTTTGATTCACAAATAAATGAAAACGTTAAAAAACTTATTATAGAAAGAATAGAAGAAATATTTTCAAGAACATGGGTAAAAGATGATATTGAGAGTATTACAGAACTAATCACATCAAAGAATGTAGATTCTAAAACATTAGAAAAACTATATAAATCATATGGTAAAAATAGTGTTACAACTCTATTAAGTGAAAAATTATATCCAGATAGTTTATGTGAAATAGTTAAGAATAGTTCAATACCAACTAAATCAAAACAAATGTTAATTATTCTAAAGTTTAATAGTAATGATATAGTAAAAACACTTGAAAATCTTAATGATAAAGAATTGCTATATTTTATAATAAAAGAACCAAAATACACATATCAAGATATAAAAGAAGTATTAAATTCAACAAAAATCGCAGAAAGTATAAAAGAAGAAATTATAAGATATCAAGTTAATATTTCAAATATTCAAGACTTGCTAGCATCATATCTTAATAAAGAATTAAAAGAAAAAGTATTTGAAATGAAATCATCTGTAATAAATGAAATAATTAACAGTTTAAATGAAAAAACAATAATTAAATTTTATGACACAATATTTAGATCAGATGATTTGGCTGAAATGGTATTTGAAAGAAGAAAAGATACAATAGTTAATGTAATTAATAAAACACCTAAAGGTGAATTATGGGATTTACTAAGTAGAGCAAGATATTCTCCAATATCAGATTTAATTATAAAATTAAGAAAAACAGATTTTAATGAGTCTTTAAAAGATATAAAAGCAACTTATTTATTAAATATATTATCTAATAAAGATATTCCATCATTAAGTAAATCAATAATATTACAATATAGAAAAAAAGATATAGAATCACAAATAGCGGACATTTCCCCATTTGGTATTTTAACATACATGGAAAACACTAGTTTTCCTGATGAAATATTATCCTAAATTTGAAGACTTAATAATAGAACTAAGAGTTAATGAAAAAAATATTTTTGAGTTATTAAAATTTAATAATCGTTAGGCAGAAAAAGCTGAAAAAATAATTAAATTAAAAAATGAGATAATTAGAAAGAAACTAGAAAAACTTAGTTATTTAGATTTAATAACTATTAATAATATTGATTTAATAGAATCAACTAAAAATGAAATAATAAAAGCAAATAAAGATATTATAGAGAAATTAATTCAAGAAGAAGATCCATCATACTCAGATGTAGCATATTTATTAAAAAAAGAACACATCCCAGAAGAAATAAAAAAATTATTATTAAGACATATAAACATAGACGAAGAAAACCTATCAGGAATAATAGAACTAATTAATAGTAGTAATAATATTTTCATTATAAATAGATATGAGGAATTAAAAAGTTTTATGTCACTTCTAGGTATCAATATTAAATCATTTATTCAATATGGAAGTGGAAGTACAACATACAAAACATGGTTAAATGATCTATTAAATATTATTGATAATGGTAAAACAGAAGATTTCTTAAAAGTAAGCAGTTATTTCTTTAAGAATTTTTATGATGAAGATGGCAAGAAAGAAAATAATGTATATGTAATAAGTAATTTATTAGAATTATTAAAAATATATACTATATATCCAGAATTATGTGCATCTCTAATTGCTGAAAAACCAAGTCTATCTAAAGAAGATAAACAAGATTTAAGATTTTTATTTAATATAAAATCAACTAAAGATATTAAAAATATAAATGAACTTAAAGGTCTTAGAAGAAGCACATATAATGAATATTCAGCTTTAGTTAAATCAGGAAAAATTAAAGAATTTAATATATACCAAATTAAAAAAATATTTAATGATATATTATTCAGTAATGCTATTGAAGAAATTAAGAAGATTGATGGAAGCTGTGGTTTAGAAGCATTAAGAAATTATAATAAAAATAATGAATTTTTATGTAGATATATAGATGAATTAATGAAATATGTATCCATTATAGAATTAGTAGAATATTCAAATGACACTAAAGGTCTAATAGAAGCTTTAGAATATATATTTAGTGGAAGCTATGAAGAATTCTTATGTATACAAGGTGAATTTAGTGACCTAGGAAAGAAAATGCAAAGACTATATGAGTTAGATTCACAAATGAACTTAACAAAGCTAGAAAAGGCTAAAAAGCTTCCTAATGTAATGTCAGAAGAATTAAGTAAAAGATATGGTGGAGAAGTATTAGATTTCAGTGATAAAAACTATATATTATACGCTCATATATTAAGTAATAAAGAAAAATTAGAAGACGTTATAAATGGAAGATCTAATGGTAAAAGTAATTTCATATCAGTAAGTCCAATAAGTTATGCTGGGCAAAAATATTATTATGATTACTCGAATATGATACTTTTATATGATGAAATAAGAACAGGAAGCTTTATATGTAGTTCAAAAGAAAATATTGGAAGTAATAGATTAATAAAGAATAATTCTAGTGAAGTTTCAGTACAAAATGTAAGACAAAAAGGAATACTTGAAACAAGCTCAGCAACAAAACAAAATGCAGAAGCACTACTTTATAGAGAAGGTTTAGTTCCAAAAGGTATAGCTCTTCCAGGTGGTAGAGAGCCTAATGCTGAAGAAATGGAATGTCATAAAAAATATAATTTGCCTTTTGTTATAACACAAGAACCAAGAGAAGTTATAGAAAATGTAAAAGAAGTATTTAAACCAAACACTGAATATGAAGAAGAAATAGAAAGTAATAAAAAATTAGAAAAAGTGCTTCAAATATTATCTCCAAAAATAAACATTAAGAAAGAAAATGATATTTATACAGGAAGAGAAATAGGATTATTTACTGATTCTCATGCTCTATATGAACCAACTTTAGCAGTTCTAGAAGACATGAGAAAAAATGGAATAACAGAAATATATTCTCTAGGAGATAACATCGATCTTGGTCCTAATCCAGTAGAAGTATTAGATATGCTTAGTTATTATAAAGTAACATCTGTAATGGGCAATAGTGAATATTATAATACTCTTGGAACAGAACCATTTACTTATTTCAATCCAATTAAAGAAGAGAATCAAGAATGGACAAGAAGTAGACTCGGAACAGATAAAATAGAAAGAATGAAACTATGGGTTCCATCAATTGATATAACTGTTGGTGATAAGAAAATAGCGCTTTGTCACTTTGCAAACGACATAAGATGGGATTATTCAAATCATAGTACATGGACATATCAAGATAATTTCAAAGAAGGAGTTTCAAGCAAACAATTTCTTTACACAAACTCTCCTGAATCAAGAAAAAAAATTCAAGATATAATTACAAGTAACAGAAGAGATCCTGAGTATATAAGAGGATTAGTAGATGCTCAAAATACTCCATTATTTAATGGCAAAAAAGTAACTGATTATGACTCAATTATACAAGGACATGTTCACTTTCAAATAGAAGATAATTTGGGTGATACTAAAGTACATACACTAAGAGCAGCAGGCATAGGATACAAAGATGATCCCAAAGATATGGCATGCTACTATGTATTAAAAGAAAAGAAAGATGGAACATACGATATAGAAAAGAAATTAGTAAGCTTTAATAGAAACGTATTATTATCAAACATTAAATCATCAAGCATACCACATAAAGAACCAATACTTAGAATGACAAATTAAAAAGAAAATCTTATAAAACATAAGACTTTTCTTTTTTTTAACTCTAAATCTTGATATAATGTTAAATGAGGAAGTGTGATATGGTAGAAAAATTTATGCCTGATATTTATCAAAAAAGCATTTATTATATAAATTATGACAAACTTTATAAAAAAGGGATACGTTGTTTATTATTTGATTTAGATAATACAATCGTACCAAGTCATACAAATAAACCAACTAAAAGACTTAAAAAATTATTTGATGAGTTAAAAGATAAAGGATTTAAAGTAATTATAATATCAAATGCACCAAAACATAGAGTAGAACCATTCAAAGATTATTTAATGGTTGATGCTTGTGCATTTTCTTTAAAACCTAGAAAAGATAAATATAATAAAATAATGGAAAGATTTAAATATAAAAGTTCTGAAATAGCAGCTATAGGAGATCAACTAATAACAGATATATGGGGAGCTAATAGGCTAGATATAACAAGTATATTAGTAAATCCTCTTACTGAAAAAGATTATAGTATGACTATAATAAATAGATTATTAGAAAGAATAATATATGGAAATTTAGAAAAAAAAGAACTATTTGTAAGGGGGAGATACTTTGAGTAAAGAATGTCTTGGATGTGGAAGCATCCTACAAAGCGAAAATGCTAAAAACGAAGGATTTGTAAAATCAAGTGTATATGATAAAGCAGAATATTGTGAAAGATGCTTTAAAATAAAACATTATGGTGAATATAGTGTCTTAGATAAGAAAATAGATACTGATGGAATAATAAGAAACATTAATAGTGATAATCTTGCTAGTGTAGCATTTCTAATAGATGCACTTAATATAAATGAAAATGTTAAAAAATATATAAATAGATTTAAAAATAAAAAGTATATTCTTATTACTAAAAGAGATGTACTTCCTAAAAGTCTAAAAGAAAAGAAACTTACTGAATATATTAAAGCAAATATAGTTAATACTGAAGACATTATGTTTATTAGTTCAGTTAAAAACTATAATATAGATAATTTCTTAAAGAAAATAGAAGCTGATAATGTTAAAAGACTTTATATAGTAGGATTTACTAATAGTGGTAAAAGTACGTTTATAAATCATTTGCTTACAAGCGTATGTAAGAATCCAACTATAACTACAAGTAGCATTCCGAATACAACAGCATCCTATATAACAATAAAATTAAACCCAAGATTAGTTATTGTAGATACTCCGGGATTCATTGATAACAATGCTATATATAACTTTGTAGACTACTCTAAAGTGGTAAAATTATATCCTAAAAAAGAATTAAAAGTTAAAACTTTCCAAGTTAGAAATGGATATGCTATAGTAGTAAATGATATTCTAAGAATAGAAAACATTGGAGAAAAATCTAATAGTTTTAGTTTTTATATGAATGATTCACTTAGATATGAAAAAGTAAAATCTAAAAATGATAAATTAACTATACTACAAAGCGTTACTTATGATATTAAAGAACCATCTGATATATTAATAAACGGTCTTGGTTTTATTAGAGTTACAAAACCAGGAAATATAAAAGTTTATGCTTTAGATATTAAATTAGTAAGCATTAGAAAGAGTATGATTTAATATGAATAAAATTAATGTAATGAGTGAAAACTTAGCTAATAAAATAGCTGCAGGTGAAGTAGTAGAAAGAATAGCTAATGTTGTAAAAGAATTAGTTGAAAATAGTATAGATGCAGAAAGTAAGAATATAAAAGTTGAATTGTTATTATCAGGAACTAAATTAATAAAAATAGTTGATGATGGATGTGGTATGAGTAGAGATGATGCTAAACTATGTTTTAGTAGACATGCAACATCTAAAATTAAAAATGAAAATGATTTATATTTTATAAATACTTTAGGTTTCCGTGGTGAAGCTTTAGCTGCAATATCATCAGTAAGTAATATAGTACTAGATACTTATGATGGCAATGAATCAACATATCTAAATCTAAAAGCAGGTAAATTCATAACAGAAAAAACAGGTAGTATGAGAAAAGGAACCATTATAGAAGTTTCTGAATTATTTTATAATACACCAGCTAGACTAAAATTCATGAAAAGTTTAAACGCAGAACTAGCTCTTACAGTAAATTATATTGAAAAAATAGCACTTTCACACCCAGATATTTCATTCACTTTATTTAATGATGGAAGAGAAATGATAAAAACATCTGGAAGTAATGATATATATAAAGTAATACATGAAATATTTGGACTTAATGTATCTAAAAATATGATTAAAATAGAAGCTGAGAATTATGATTATATAATTAATGGATATATAAGTAATTTAAATCTTTCAAAGTCAAATAGAAACTCAATGATTACTTTAGTAAATGGAAGAGTAGTTAGCAATCAATCAGTAAATAGAACTATTAAAGATGCATATCATACAGTTTTAGCAGAAAATAAATTCCCAATAGTGGTTATTAATATTGAAACAGATTCAACTTTAATAGACGTTAATATTCATCCAACTAAACAAGATATAAAATTTTCTAAATTAGAAAGTTTAGACGATTTACTTTTTAGTACTATTAGAACTGCATTAAACGAAGCTGATAATACTTTTAAAGGCTATCAAGAAGAAGTGAAAGAGTCTCCTGTAGACTATAATCATGAAAATAACTATAGATACACTGAAAGAAAAATTGAAGATGTAAGACTTCAATTTGATGATGAACAAGAAGAAATAAAATATGATAGTGAAGCAGTTAAAAAAGAAGATGTATTTATAAAGCCAGTAGGTTTAGCTCTTGGTACATACCTAATAGCTCAAGATGAAGATATTATGTATATGATAGATATACACGCAGCTAATGAGAGAATCAACTATGAAAGATATATGGAAGCATTAAGAAATAGAGATGTTTATACAACTAGTATGTTATTTCCAATAACTCTAGAATATCCAAAAAATGAATTCATGAGAATACACGATCATATAGATGTTTTAAGAAATGTAGGGTTCAAAGTAGAAGAATTTGGTATTAATACTTTTAGAGTTACAGAGCATCCATCATGGTTAAAAGAAGGATATGAAGAAGAAAGTATAAGAAGAATATTCGAACTAGTTTCTGAAATAAAAGGTGAATTTGATAGAGTTAAATTCAATGAAAAAGCAGCTATTCGTTTAGCATGCAAAATGAGTGTTAAAGCAAATACTAATATTGGTTATAAAGAACAAGAAGAATTATTAAACAGATTGTTTAAATGTGAATTTCCATATACTTGTCCTCATGGAAGACCAACTGTTATAAAATATCCAATATATGAACTTGAAAAGATGTTTAAGAGGGTTAACTCATGAGTGAAGAAGATAAAAGCATATTAGATGAATATAAAGAAGTTAGAAATGCCATAGAAAATTTTATGAATATGTTAAAAGAATATGGCTGGGAATTAAATGATGATGGTGAAATAATAGATTCTAAAACTAAGAAACTTGTTATGGGAGGTGATGAGGATGAGTAAAATAATAACAATAGCAGGTCCTACAGCAACTGGCAAAACTAAACTATCAGTAAGTCTTGCTCACTACTTAGATGCAGTTATTATAAATGCAGACTCAACAGCAATCTATAAAGAACCTCTTATCGCAACAGCGAAAGTAACAGAAGAAGAAAAAGAAAATGTACCACACTATATGTTGGATTTAGTATCACTAAACGATGATTATACCTTATTTGATTATCAAAAAGAGGGAAGAAAGCTACTAGACAAATTTATTAAAGAAAATAAAAATATAATAATTGTAGGTGGTTCAGGACTATATATAAAAGCATTACTTTATAACTATAACTTAGAAGAAACAGTAAAATCTGATATTGATTTAAGTAACTATACTAATGAAGAGTTAAAAGTAATGGCAAATGAAATAGATCAAGGCAACGATATACACGTAAATAATAGACAAAGATTAGAAAGATTCATTAAAAGATTTAAAGAAACTGGAAAAGTGCAAGATAAAACAGAAGACATCAATAAAAGAATTTATGATTTTACTTTAATAGGTCTTAGATGTGACAGAGTTACTCTGTATGATAAAGCAAATAAAAGAGTGGATAAAATGTTTGAAAGTGGTCTTTTAGAAGAGGCAGAAAAGCTTTATAACATGAATCTTAAAAACTTCAGTAATATTATAGGCTATAAAGAACTAGAACTTTATTTTAAAGGCAACATCACTCTTAATGAAGCAAAAGAACTAATAAAACAAAATACTAGAAAGTATGCTAAAAGACAATTTACATGGTTTAATAATCAAATGGAAGATATTACATGGTTTGATGTTGATTATGATAGCTTTGATAACACAATTAATGAAGTTAAAAATTATATAGATGGGAGCTTATTAAATGAATAAAAGAAGAGAATTAAAAGCTTTATTATTAGCAAGCGTAGCAACTCTAACGCTAATGAGTGGTTGTTCTAAAAATAATAGTGGAGAAACAAAAGAACCAGAAAAAGCCTACTATATGATAATAGGGGATGAATACGTAGAAATAGAAAACGTAAAAAGTGCAAACTATGGAGGTAGATGGGATAGTTCACATGCATTTATAGAATTCGATGATGGAACAACTATGACTCTACCAATATCAAACTTTTATGTAATGGATAAATCTAGTGAACAACAACAAGATCTAATTAAAAAACTTACAAAATAAAAGACATAATTATTTATGTCTTTTTTATTTTAATTCAAGATATTCTGTTCTATCAAATGAATGTTTAGTAGCATCTTTCTTTAATAAGTCATCAGTACTAACCATAAAGAAGTTATAATAGTTATTATTATTTACTTCATCATCATCCCAAGTAACATCTATATGTTGCCATTTGTTTTCAAAATATATTACATTCCATATATGATCAGTAGTACTTACTTTAAAATTTGGAATATGAAGTTTATCCATCATAATAGCAAAACTATCTGAGTATCCACTACATATTGCTTTACCATTAGTAAGGGCAAAATATGCTTTACTTGGAGATTTATCAATAGTTTGTGGTGTATAACCTGTGTCATAAGTAATATTCTTAATTAAATAATTATGTAATACCTTAATATCATCACGAGTAGGGTTACCAGTATTAATATTAAGTTTATCAAATATTTCATCTATATTTTTTTCTGTAATATTAATTTCATCTTCACTATAAAGTTTATCAATCTTTATATTAATAATTTCATCATTAGTAACTAAAGTATTAAATTTTTGATAAGCATTATATGGACTAACAAAATTATTTATAAGTGAAACATACTCGTTATTATCAGCAAGTACTTTTACATCATTAGCACATTCTGGATAAATCTTCTCATCACAATAAAATGTAAATTCATTCCATCCATTATTTAAAATAGTGTAGTATATATTTTTTAAATCATCCATATTCTTAGGATTAAAATTATTTGTTTCTTTAACGGTTTTATAATTATAAACTCTATGATTTTTAGTATCATCAGGAATAACAACTTCATGATCTTTAATACTATCAATAAAGCTATCTATTCCTTTCATAATAACATCAAAATTTATATAAAACATATATACTGAAAAACTAATTACTAAAATACATAATATTAATAATAGTCTAGACGTCCTATTCATTATTACCACCATATTCAGTATAACAAAAAAAGTAGATAATATCTACTTAATTATTTTTCATTTACTATTTTATTTAATCTAGTTTTATATCTATCTCTAGTATTAGCTTTGATAACTCCCTTAGAAGCAGCATTATCGATTCTTTTAATAGCTTCACTTAATTTTGCTTGAGCTTCTTCCTTAGTTTGTGCTTTTTCAACTTTCTTAATAGCAGTTTTCATACTAGCTTTTACATCATTGTTTAGTACTGTTTCTTTCTTTGTAATTAATACTCTTTTCTTAGCACTCTTAATATTAGGCATAATTCCACCTCCCTTAAAAATCTATTTAAGTTTATCAAATAATTTAGAAAAAATCAATGTATTTAAAAGTTTTTCGACATTTTTTACCTCAAGAATATTATATATTTATTAAAAAGGAGGGTAAATGAATAGATTTGATACAAGAAA
>CAVIUL010000052.1:0-6977 GCA_963645885.1 bacterium
TTTATGGAGATAGTAAGGATGTTGTTATGATTTCTAATCACTTGAATGCAGGAGGTGGCGATAGTCATTGTGTAACGAATGTATAACAATTAAAGCCAAATAAATATAGGAAGAAATGGAGAAATGTTATGAATATTAGTTACACTAAGATTGGTGATTATTTATTACCAGATTTAATACTAAAAGATAAAGAACAATTTAATATAGGAAAATATGGGTTATTAAGATTAAATTATATTAAGAAATACAAATTAGGATTATATTTTGATTTACTTGCTAGTGATAAATTAAATGAATATCTTCATAATATCGATACTATTGTTATGGAGAAGGTGCAGAAGTTGATTAATGAACTATCTGAAAAAGAAAATATTACTGAAGAATTAAAAAGTAGTAATCAAATGCTATGGATAAGTAAAATGAATAATATTAAAAATATAGCAGAAGAAATAATTTTAAAGGAATATATCTATGCTTGATATAACTGATAAAGAATTTGAAAAAATATATTTACCTTTCTATAACAATGTTAATAATTATTTAAATAATTATGTTATACCGGATGTAGTTGCATTCTATTTAGCAAATGCATATAGTAGACATTGTTTATCGGAATGTAATTTAATAAATAATATTAATTCTGCTGTAGATATATTTAATTGTAGATGTGATATTATTAGACTTATACCTAAAGTGAAAGAAATATTAAAAATAAAATATAATTTAATAATAGTAAAAGATAGTCCAATGATATTAAAGAAATATTATTAAAAAGAAAACTCTGTCAGAAGAAACTGATAGAGTTTTTAAATTGTAATTAATTGGTGTGGGAGTAAATTTATTGTCTAGCAAGCAATGAATTTGTACTCCCGTACGAAATTCGTATGTGGGAAATATCCCAAACCCTACCTAATTTGACGAAATATGTGTTATAATTAATACATATAGATTTATGAGGTGATACTTAATGATATTCAAAGGAAATATTGAATTAAAACAGAATGACTTTAAAAATGAAAAAGAACTACAAAAATATTTTGAAAATAATTTAGAAAAGATATTAGGATTTAAATTTATTTGTACTGAATTTGGGGTTGGAAATTTTAGGATAGATTCACTAGCCTTTGATAATGAGTCTAAGTCATTTAAAATTATAGAGTATAAAAATGTAAAAAATCATAGTTTAGTTGACCAAGGATATACATATTTAAAGTTATTGTTAGAAAGAAAAGCAGATTTTGTTTTGCAATATAATACAATTACAAAATCATCACTAACAATTAATGACATAGATTGGAGTCAATCAAGAATTATATTTGTATCACCAATTTTTACACCATATCAATTAAATGCAACAGATTTTAAAAATATACCTGTCGATTTAATTAAAGTAACTAGATATGAAAATGATATTGTTGATATTGATTTTATAAGGAAAACCAGCAATGTAAAAATAGAAGAATTTGGTGTTGAAAATGAGCAAAAAGAAGTAAATAAGGAAATAAAAGTGTATACTGAAGAAGACCATTTAAATAAGGTTTCAGAAAAGACAAAAAGATTATATGAATCACTCAAAAGTAAAATATTAGAATTGGATGATATTGATATAGATGTAAAAAAAGTTTATGTGGCTTTTAAAGGTAGAAGAAATATAGTAGATATAGAATTTAATCAAAACAAGTTGAAAGTAGATATTAATCTAAAAAAAGGTACACTTGTTGATCCGTTAAATATAGCTCAAGATATTACAAAAGTGGGGCATTGGGGAAATGGTGATTATAGAGTTGAAGTTTCTTCTGAAGAAGATATTGATAATCTTATACCATTGATTAAGCAATCTTTAAAGGTAAATAAAAAGTAAAAGGAGGAAAAATATGAGTACAGAAAAACTAGAAAATGTACTATGGGACTCTGCAAATAAACTTCGTGGAGGACTTGCAGCAGCAGATTATATGCACGTTGTACTTGGACTAATATTTTTAAAATACCTTTCAGATAAATTTGATGTTAGATATAAAGAACTTGTTGATGAGGGAAAAGGCTATGAAAATGATATAGATGAATACTCAAAAAATATGGTCTTTTGGATATCAAAAGAAGCAAGATGGAGTTATATTTCTAAATATTCTAAATCTGAGGAATTAGGAAAAGTATTAGACGAGGCTTTTATTGCTATTGAAAAGCAAAACCCTGAATTGAAGAACATTTTACCAAAAACATATTCAAAACTAGAAGTTGACCAAAGAAGACTAGGTGAGTTGATTGATTTATTTACAAATAAGTTAGACACAACAAATGCCGGTGGTGATTTCTTTGGTAAGGTGTATGAATATTTTATGGGTAAATTTGCAAGAAATTTAGGGCAAAAAGGTGGAGAATTCTATACTCCGAGATGTGTTGTTGAATTGCTTGTTGAAATGATAGAACCTTTTAATGGTAAGGTATATGACCCTTGCTGTGGTTCGGGAGGTATGTTTGTTCAATCAGCAAATTTTGTTGATGAGCATCAAGGAAATATAAATAATATTTCTGTTTATGGACAAGAACTAAATGCTACAACTTGGCGTTTAGCAAAAATGAATTTAGCAATTAGAGGAATAGAAGCCGATTTGGGTGATTCAAATGGAGATACATTCCACGATGATAAACATAAGGCTCTAAGAGCAGATTATATACTTGCAAATCCACCATTTAACATTAAAGATTATGGGCAAGAATCATTGTTAGAAGATCCTAGATGGAAATATGATGTTCCACCAAAAGGGAATGCAAACTATGCTTGGATTCAACATATGATTTCAAAATTATCACCAAAAGGTGTTGCAGGTTTCGTTTTAGCAAATGGTAGTTTATCTACAAGTTTGACACAAGAATATAATATTAGAAAAGCAATGATAGAAGATGATATTGTTGATTGTATAATTACATTACCAGATAAATTATTTTATACAACAGGCATTCCAGTTTCATTATGGTTTTTAAGAAAACAAAAAACACAAGATAATAAAATTCTTTTTATTGATTTAAGAGAGAAAGGAACTTTAATTGATAGAAAGATTAGGGAATTAAGTAAAGAAGAAATTAAAGAAACAGCCAATACATATCATAATTGGTTGAAAAATGAAAATTATGAAGATATAAAAGGATATTGTTATTCTGCTAGTTTAGAAGAAATTAGAGCAAATGATTATTCATTAGTGTCTGGAAGATATGTAGGAATTGATGATTCTAATGAAATGTCAAAAGAAGAAGTAGAAGAACAAATTAAAATTGTATCAAGTGAGTTAAAAGAGTTATTAAAAGAAAATCAAGAATTAGCAAAGAAAGTAGAAGAAATTTTAGATATGCAATAATATCAACTATAAGAAGTTGTTGAGGAATAGATGCAACATTAAAAGTATATTCTAATATAGCATTTTTATCACCTCTTGGCATTTTTGTTCCTTTTGAGGTTGATACAACATAGTCTATAAATCTTTTGGTCGACATAGCATAATAAAGATATTTAGGATTTATTATTTTAGGATTTGTTATTTTAAAACATAATACATCATTAGAACAACCACCTGTGAATGTTGATAAGTATAATTTATGAAAATAAGGTCTTATGTTTGATAATAGTATATTATCTTTTACAAATTTACACACATTTGTATTTAATGGAACATTTGAAGATTTTATGATACCACCTATATTAGGAAGCATATTTTCGGTTGAAATATAATTTAGGTTTGTTAACAATGATGAATTGATTTTGTCGTTGGAATAGTTAACTAATTGACTTAATTTATATTGCATAGTTTTTACACCTCCTAATATCAACTATGTGTCGTTGTTCAGTTTCATTGTGTATGCTTTGCAATTCAAAATTTTCAAGGTCTTTTTTAGATATTTGAAAAACGGTACTTCCCAGCAATAAAGTTTGTAATTGTTTCTTTATTTTTGAACTTTGTAAATAATAAAATAAATATTTTAAATTATTATTTTTACTATTTAAAATTGCTAATGTATGAGTTCCATTTATATATTGGGTCTTATCATATTTTATATATGTCAAATGTCCAAAATCTGTGATAGTTTCAGTTACATCTGGCATTATTATAGAATCTTGATTTATAGTTTTTAATTTATCAAGATTTAATGTAAATTTATTTAATATATTTGATGATAAAATTGTTTTTTCGTTATAAAATCTGTATATATCACCATAATGAACGCAAGGTATTCCTTTATTATCATCAAAAAATTCTCTTGATGTGGTTATGGCTTTATTAATTTCAAATAAGTCTTTAATCCTCATTTTACACCTACTTTCTGAAAGGAGTTTTTATGCAATTATATAAATTAAAAGAATTATATTCTATATCATCAGGTTTATCAAAACCAGCAAGTCAATTTGGATATGGTAATCCATTTTTGTCTTTTTCTATTGTATTTAATAACTATCATATTCCAAGTTCACTAATTGATTTAGTAAATACAAGTCCTTTGGAAATAAAACGTTTCTCCATAAAACGAGGAGATGTGTTTGTTACTAGGACGAGTGAAAAATTAGATGAACTTGGTAAAAGTTGTGTCGCTTTGCAAGATTATGAAAAGGCAACATTTAATGGTTTTTGCAAAAGATTACGCCCAATAGTTAATGAGAGTATTATATTACCTGAGTATGCACAATATTTGTTTAGAAGTAAACAATTTACAAATCAAATTATTTACAGTTGTCCAATGAGTACAAGGGCTTCATTAAATGAAGAAATATTAAATACAATAGTTTTAAACATTCATTCTTTAAGTGAACAACGACACATAGTTGATATTATAGGAAGTTTGGACGATAAGATAGAAAGTAATAATAAAATAATTGAAAAATGTTATATTTTTTTAAACTTAAATATGAAGAAACTGATGATTGGAAAAAATAAAAAAATAATATCTAGTTTTGAAGATATTGAAATAATAAGTTCTGGTATAGATAAGTTTAATAATAGCAAAATATATTTAGATACATCTTGTGTAAGTGATAATTCAATCGTTGATATATCAAATAATGTCACATATACAGATAGACCTTCTCGTGCTAATATGAAACCCATAAAAAATAGTGTGTGGTTTGCTAAATTAAAAAGCAGTCCAAAACATATTATTGTCAAAGACTACTCTGATGAAATCTTAGATAATTGTATTTTCTCTACTGGCTTTTTAGGGATAAAAATTGACAACGAAAAATTCAATCTGCTATCAACATATTTTACGAGTGATGTTTTTGAGAAAGAAAAAGACTCTCTAAGTATTGGAGCAACAATGCAATCAATAAATAATGTAACATTTAAAGGTATGTATATTCCAGACTTTTCGCCAACTGACTATATAAGTTTTAATAATTTATCAGAACCAATATTAAAATTAATTTATAAAACAGAATTAGAAAATATCAAATTAAGAAAATTAAAAAACATTTATCTGACTAAATTCTTTTAGTCAGTTTTTTTCTATGTAATATCATATTTGCAGGAGGTGAAGTTATGGACGAAACATTTATCACTCAACTGCAAAATGATAACTTATCAGCGAATACTATATCTTCTTATACTATTGCTATAAAACATTATTTCAGTATTTTTGATGAAGTAACAAAAAGTAATTTATTAACTTATAAAGGCTTTTTAATTGAGAATTACCAACCTAAAACGGTAAACCTTAAAATTCAGGCAATAAATAAATATTTGGATTTTATAAATAAAAAAGAATTAAAATTAAAGTTTGTTAAAATTCAAAGAAAAAACTTTTTAGAAAATGTTATAAGTTATCCTGATTATTTATTCTTTATCAATAAACTAAAAAAAGATAAGAACTATATGTGGTATTTTATTGTAAGGTATTTAGGAGCAACTGGTGCAAGAGTAAGCGAGTTAATACAAATTAAAGTGGAAAATGTAAAAATTGGTTATATCGACTTATATACTAAGGGTGGCAAGATTAGAAGAATATATATTCCAAAAAAGTTACGTGAAATCACGATTAAATGGTTAGAAGAAACAGGCAAAACAAGTGGTTATCTATTTACTAACAGGTTTGGCAATAAAATTACTACTAGAGGACTTGCTCATCAATTAAAAAAGTATGCTAATGATTATGGTATGGATTTAAAATATATTTATCCCCACTCATTCAGGCATATGTTTGCTAAAAGGTTCTTAGAAAAAAATCAAGATATTGCATTACTTGCAGACTTAATGGGACACGAAAGTATTGAAACAACAAGAATATATTTGCGAAGAACCAGTGAAGAACAACAAAAAATAGTTGATGAAATAGTAAATTGGTAAAAAGTTCTTTGGGTTTATCCAAAGAACTTTTTTAAATAAAACTGCTTTAATAAAAATAACTTTTGATTTTCTTTTTTCAAGCTAAAAGTATATTCAACACTATCATTTATGTTTTTAATATAATCATTTATATTTTTTGGAACTTGAAGATTTAAAATTTTAAGGTTATCAATGGTAATTTGTGGTTGTGCCGAACCTGTCTTGTATTCATATAGACCTTTATGCATAAATTCTAAGAAAAAATAATATGTATAATCAAAATTTTTAAAATCTAATACTAATGAATTACTTGTAACAGTGGAGTTTTCATCTGTTAAGTGAATAATACCAGATGAGTTTCCTCGACAAGATATAGCAATTTTATGTTCCTTAAATGTGTTGTTATTTAAATAGCCAATAATGCCATTGCTTCCATATACTGAATATAAGCCATCTTTTAAAATTTCAGATGTAGGAATTCCTTTACCATATTTTATATCAGCCAGCTCTAATATATTTTTTTCAACTAACTCATTTTTAATTTTAAAATCAGTGTGTACTAATTGTAATTTTTTCCATAATTTATCAATGATTTTATTATTATTTTCTATCTTATCATCTAAACTTCCTATAATATCAACTATGTGTCGTTGTTCACTTAAAGAATGAATG
>CAVIUL010000052.1:6987-11825 GCA_963645885.1 bacterium
ATATAATCCTTTGATGGAACTGGTATTTTTATATTCATAAGATTATTTTCACTTACAGAGGCTCTTGTTGAAGCAATGCTTGAATTAAATAAATATTGTTGAATTTCTTGTGTATTTAAAAATTCTCTAATCCATTCTTGATAGACCTTATTTTTGGGGTCTATTTTTGCAAGAGCTACATTATATGCACCACTAATACCAAATCTAACTTTTCCAGCTTCTCCATATTTATCCATCATAATATCGTATTCATTACACAATTTATTTTTAGTAGATTCTTTTATATAAGTTAAATGATTTTCGGATGAGTAATCTCTATTCTGTATAAATCTAATATATCCTTGTTTATAGTCATAAATATGTTCACTTTTAGGAGGCTGAGTTCCACCAATGAAATCTACCATATCAAGCAAATTATACTCTTGGCAAGGAATATTAGATAATGCATTTTTATAGTTATTCGCTTTCCAAATGATAAGTCTTTCAATGATTTTATTATTATTTTCTATCTTGTTATCTAAACTTCCGACAGTATCAATTATATGAATATATAATGATGAATAAATATCAACGAATATCGGCTGATATATGGAAATTATTGTAGAAATATGTTATAATTTAACTCAAGATGTCACTTGTAATTATTTAATGAAAGGAAGTGCAATCATAATGAATGATAAGTATAATGAACACGAATTAGAAATGTCTATAATCCAGATGTTTGAAGAAAAAGGATATACATATATTCAAGAAAATGATGATTGGATAGTTAATAGAAAATTAGATGATTTTATTATTGAAGATGATTTGTTAGAATCACTAGAAATGATAAATCCAAAAATAAAAAGAAAAATATTTAGTGAAGTAGTAACAAAATTAAAACATTTAGACGCACTTTCTTTTATAGATAAAAATAGATTATTCCACAAATATTTAGTAGATGGAATATTTATTGATGATTATTTTAGCGATTCGAATCCATTAGTAAAAATTATTGATTTTGAAAATCCTGATAATAATATTTTTAAAGTTGTTAATCAGGTTAAGTTTAATGAGGGAAGATCAACTAGGATTCCAGATGTGTTGATTTATATAAATGGTATTCCTTTAATTATATTTGAATTAAAGAGTATAGAAGATAGAGAGGACGCTACAATAGAAAACGCTTATAATCAATTAGGGGGTAATTCTGACAATAGTGGTTATAGGTATGATATTCCTACATTGTTTAATTACAATGCTTTTTGTGTAATAAGTGATGGTGCAAACAATAGATTAGGTACTATTACAAGTGATTTTGAAAGATATTCAGAATGGAAAAGTGTCGATGGAAAAGAAGTATATAAAGATTATAGCGTAAACAAACTAGATGTAATGATAAATGGTGTTTTCACAAAAGATAGACTACTTGATATCATTAAAAACAATTTATTTTTCATTGATAAAGATAAAGAAAAACCTATTAAAATTTTAAGTCAATATCATCAATACTTTGGTGTAAAAAAAGCTTATGACTCAATACTAAAAAACAAACGACCAAATGGTGATGGAAAAGCAGGTTTGGTTTGGCACACACAAGGATCTGGTAAAAGTTTTAGTATGTTAATGTTAGCATATAGACTTATTCAAGCAAAGTCTTTAAATAATCCAACAATAGTTGTACTAACCGATAGAAATGACTTAGATGACCAATTATATACAACTTTTAGTAATGCAAAGAATTATTTAAGAGTAGAACCAGTAAAAGTATCAAATAGGAAAGATTTATTAGATAAACTGTCAAATGTTAAAGAAAGTGGAATTATCTTTACAACACTACAAAAAATTGATAAAGATAATATAATTCCAAATGATAGAGATAATATTATTGTTATAAGTGATGAAGCACATAGAAGTCATTATGGAATTGAAGAAACTGTTTCGTATAAAAAGAATAGCACAGATTTTGAAATGAAAACTAAATATGGCTATGAAAAGTATATTAGAGATGCTTTACCAAATGCAACATTCATTGGATTTACAGGAACTCCTGTTCAAACCAAGGATAAAGATACAACTGCTATTTTTGGAGATATTATTGATGTATATGATATGACACAATCTATTGAAGATGGTTCAACTGTAAAATTGTTTTACGAATCAAGACTTGCAAAAGTATGGTTAGACGATAAGAAACTTGAAGAAATAGATGAATACTATAATGAAATGCGTGATAATGGAGTTACTGAAGATTTAATTGATATGTCAAAATCTCAAATGAGTCGTATGGAAGTTTTACTTGGAGATGAAGATAGATTAAAATTATTAGCAAATGATATTGTTAATCATTATGAGGAAAGAAAAGGTATCTTAAATGATAAAGCAATGATTGTTTGTATGACTAGAAAAATTGCATTTGATTTATATAATTTAATTTTAGACATAAGACCTAATTACAAAGAAAAAATGCAACTAATTGTTACATCTAGTAATAAAGATGATGAAAAAATGAGGGATGTAATAAAAGATAAAAAATTCAGAGATAATATTGCCAATGACTTTAAAAATAAAAAAGGAAAAACAAAAATTGTAATAGTAGTAGATATGTGGCTAACAGGATTCGATGTTGCAGATCTTGATGTTATGTATATAGACAAGCCAATGAAAGGTCATACACTAATGCAGGCAATAGCAAGAGTTAACAGAGTATATGCTGGAAAAGATTCAGGACTAATTGTTGATTATATTGGAATCTCAAAAGCGTTGGATGAGGCATTAAATACTTACACCAAAAGAGATAGAGATGTCAATCTTAAAGATATAAGAGAAACAGCAAAAACTTTGATAGATGAAAACTTATCAATTCTTGATGAATGGTTTTATAAAATTGATAAATCAGGTTTTAAAAGTTCAAAACAATTAGATAAGTTTAGAACAATTCAAGATGGGGCAAACTTTGTTCTTGAAAATGAAAAAAGAAAGAAACAGTTCCTATCAATTACTAAAACTATTAAAAGTGCTTTTGTAATTGCTTTAGGTGTATTAGATGGAGAAACTAAAACAAAAGTAAACTATTATTTGGCAGTTAGATGTTTTATTCAAAAGATTGAATATTCTAGAAATCCTGTTTCACTAACTAAAATAAATGAAAGGGTTAGTGAATTACTTGCAGAGGCAATAGTTGGTGATGAAGTAAAGGTTCTAACAAAAGTAAATGAAAATGATGGAAGTAGTGTTTGGGATTTATTAAGAGAAGACAAAGTAAAAGAATTAAGAGAAAGTAATCCACCTCATGTATTTGTAAAAATACTTGAAAAATTATTGACACAAGCAATTAAAGAATATAAAAAGTATAATCTTGTTAAGTCACAAGAGTATAGTGAAAGATTAAGAAACCTATTGAAAGAATATTACAATAGGCCAACTATTGAATTTGAAGACGATGTTGATATAGAAATGACAATTGTTGGTTTAATGGCATTTTCTCAAGAAATGGTTGAGGATGAAAATAATGCGAATAAAAATAATTTAAAAGGAAGAGAAAGAGCGTTCTATGATGCATTAACAACAGATGATAAAGCAGCAGAATTGATGACTGATGAAACTTTAAGACTTATTGCAATGAAATTAAAAGATATTGTTGAAAAATATGCGACTGTTGATTGGTCTAAGAAAAAATCTACGCAAGCTGAAATGCGTTCTCAAATAAAAAGATTATTGGACGCCTATGGTTATCCACCAGAATATAATGAAGAAGCAACATCAAGAGTAATATCTCAGGCTGAATATATGATGTAAATAAAAAAATCATTGAATTATTAATTTTCTTTTCAACAATCATTCTTGATGGCATATAAATAATTTGTCGGATATTGTCGAACGATTACATGTTGAAAATAGAGCAATTAGTGTTATAATTAAATTAGTCATACGGGAATGTGACTATTAAATATAAACATATATAAATATAAAATAGTAAATACTAAAAATGAAATTAGAAAGCTTTATTATACATTAAAGAATAATGTATGATAATTAATCAGTGAAGAACTGAATACATATTAATCCAACAAAAAAGATTGGAAATATTCCCTTATTTTTGTTATGGACTAATGTGTTCAGTTCTTTTTATGTGTTCCTAAAAAGACTGGTAAAGAAAGGAGGATAATATGGAACTACTAAACTTGATAATCTTATATTGGAGAAATAATGGAAAAAGAACCATTTATAAGTTTAGTATTACCAGAATCAGTATTAGGAGATAATAGATTAACTTACTTTGAGAGAATATTATTAATAGACATTGTGTCACTATGTAAGAAAAATGGCTATTGTTGGTCTACTAATAGATATTTTATGAAGAAGTTTAATTGTACCAAACCAACAGTATCAAAAAGTATAAGTAGTTTATCAAAAAATGGATATATTGATATAGAAATTAATAATAGTGAAACAAATAATTCAAAGAGGATAATAAAATTATCCGAGGTGTTAAAGAAAAGAATAACAAGTATTCAAAGAAATGCTAATACTAGTATTCAAAATAATTTTAACCATTATAATAAATATAATAGAAATAAAAAAGATATATTAGATAAAATTTATTATGTGGATGAATTTGGTATTGAATACTGGCATGGTGAACCTATTGAATCAAAAGAAGCAACTAAGGAAGAACAAGAAGAGATGGAGAAAATGCTAGAAAGTTTTAAAGAAATGGAGGAAGATATAAATTGATAAAGACACTCATAAACTTAAATGAGGTGGCTTATGTTTAATATAATAGAAACTTTCAGAGATGATTCTCCTAATTTTAATGAACTGGTAATTAAATTTATTAAAAGTAAGGTAAATAGTGA
>CAVIUL010000053.1:0-11754 GCA_963645885.1 bacterium
TAATTTTTTTTCATTAAAAAGAAAAATGGTAACTTTTGTACCATTTTATCTTACTTTGCTCTTTTCATATATGCCTTTTTAGCAGCATCTTGTTCAGCTTCTTTTTTAGAGTTGCCTACTCCTACTCCATATACAAGTCCATCTATTATTACTTCAACTTTAAACTCTTTATGATGAGCAGGTCCACTTTCTTCAATTAAGTTATATGTAACACTCTTCTTAACTGTTTGAACACTTTCTTGAAGTAAGCTCTTATAATCCATTAAAAAGTCTTCATGATTTTCAATATATGGGACAATCATATCATGGAATAATTTCTTAACTGTATCAAGTCCTTGTTCTAAATATATAACAGCCATACAAGCTTCAAACACATCAGCTATTATAGTTTTATTAGCTTCACTTATTCCATTACCTAAATATATATAATCTTTAAGATTTATTTCTTTAGAGTATTCATATAATGCATTTTCACATACATATAAACTTCTAAGTCTACTCATCTCTCCTTCAGGATAACTAGTATTATTAAATAAATAATCACTACATACAATCTCTAAAACAGCATCTCCTAAATATTCAAGTCTTTCATAACATTCACAATTATGTTCATTAGAATAACTAGAATGAGTTAAAGCAACTCTTAATAAATCTTCATTCTTAATTTCAATATTAAATTTTTTAAATATATCTTTCATAACAATCACTCCAAAAATTATAGCACAAATTAAAACTATTTTCTATTGTCTACCAATTAATAGTTATATAAAGTTTTTAATAGCAAGATAAAACGCAATTACTGTCCAAAAACACGTATACACTTCAAAAATAAACATATAATAAATTAATTTACTTTCAGGATATACTAATCTAGCTATTCCAACACAAGCAAGAGCAACAGCAATAAATGTTATTATATATTGAAGATTTGGAAAATCAACAAATGCTAAAATTATACAAGCAATATTAATAATAACAAACAAAGGAAGTAAAGAAATACTGTTGTATTTAATTTCATCACTATTACTTTCTATTTTATTAGAACTAAACTTTACTTTTTTAGCTCCACATCTATCACAAGATTCAATATCTTCATCAAACTTTTTACCACAATTATAACATTTATAACTCATAACAACCTCTACTCTTATGTCTAGTATATCATACAATTTAATCTTTTAATATTTATTTTTAATGAATAATATTATATAATGTTTATATGAAGAATTTTTTAATTAAACTAATTGATATATATCAAATTACACCTCTTCATTGTCACTCTATGTGTAGATTTACACCAACATGTAGTGAATATATGAAAGAATGTTTGAAAATATATGGATTAAAAGGAATTAATAAAGGAATAAAAAGAATATTAAGGTGTCATCCCTTTGGAAAATTTGGATATGACCCTGTAACTAAAGGAGAAGATTTATGAAAAAAACAGTTTTAGCAGTATTAACCTGCTTATTATTTATGACAGGATGTACATTTGGTGATGATTTTAGTGATAAGTATTTATACACTACTATGTATCCAATTGAGTATGCAGCTAATGAATTATATAGTGATTATGCTAAAGTACAAAGTGTTTATCCAAACGGAGCTACTAATAAATATGAAGTAACTCAAAAGAAAAAAGAAATTTATGCAAATAGTGAAATATTTATATATGCAGGAATTGCTAATGAAGCTTATCTTGCAAGAGATATGATAAATATAAACCAAGATTTAAAATTAATAGATGCTACTAAAGGAATGGATGTAAATTCAAAACTAGAAAGTACTTGGTTAGATCCATCAAACTATTTAATGCTTTGTAGTAATATTAAATCAAGTTTAATTGATTATAATGATAACCCATATGTAAAAGAAGCAATCGAAGACAATTACAAAAAATTAAATGAAAAAGTTTCAGGACTAGATGTATTATTTTATAACATTGGTAAAAACGGCAATTTCAATACACTATTAGTTACAAATGAAGTATTTAAATACTTAACAAAATATAATATTAATGTTATATCATTAGATACTAAGAATGAAACACTTGATAAAGCATACGCAGATGCTAAAAAAATGATAACTTCTAATCAAATAAAATATGTTTACTACTTAGATGGCGATGAATTAACTGATAGACAAAACAAATTCATTTCAGATAATTCGCTAACTAAAATCGCAATACCTAATTTATTCACATTAACTGATGATGAAAGAAAAGATAATAAAGATTATATAACTTTAATGAATGAAATAATTGATAATTACAAAAAAGAACTATATAAAAAGTAATAGAAAAATCTATTACTTTTATTTTATATTTTTTTAGAATATGCAAGTGCTCTTTCAATGACATCACGTTTCGCTCCAAAGAAATCATTAACTTTAATTTTTTCAAGAGTAGACATTCTAATTTTATACTTTTCTAATGTTCTTTCTAATACATCACGAATAT
The DNA here is from genome assembly GCA_963645885.1 of bacterium. Lineage (GTDB taxonomy): Bacteria > Bacillota_I > Bacilli_A > RF39 > UBA660 > CAG-1000. The sequence goes on from CAVIUL010000053.1 coordinate 2,459, forward strand.
TTATATCTAAAGCCTTAGATAGCTTGTTATAGAAAACAACATTCTCTCTTATAAGTTTTAATAAATATAATTGTGAAGGATCAATAACATTATCAAAAGGAAAAGTTAAATTATCAAAGCAAGCAACATAAGTATTAAAGTCCCCCATATGAAATGCAACACCATTATCACACATAGGAGCAAGCACAACATTATGATCTTTCTCTTCAAATGTAACATTTATATGAGTTCTATCATTTTGACCACTAAAGAAATCAAAAGCAATTAAAGAAAATATTTGTTCCATTAATTTATCAGCTATATCCTTATCAAATTTAGAATATAAATGTGATTTAAAAGATTCTATATCTCTAGGAAATTCTCCAAAAAATAAATTACAAAATTCCATATAATCATAATAATTAAATGTTTTCTTTCTAAAATTTCCACTTATAATTCCAACATTCTTACCATCTTTAGCAAGCATAAACTGAACACATTTAACATTAAACTCTTGAGCAAGTTCACTTAAAAATATTTCATTAAAAATAAAATCAGTCTTAAAATAAAATAACTTTCCATGTAAAAGATACCAATTAGTATAAAACTGAAATAGTTCACTATTGATTTTTAATAATCTAGCTAAATCAGTTTCACTAAGTTCAGTAACTTGGTTAAATCTCTTACCAGATATATCAATAATACCTTTTTTACCATCTTTTGTTATAGAAACATTATTAAACATATATTCCCCTTTAAACGCCGTTATTATAACACTAAAATAATCTTTTGTAAAATAAAAGAACTAATTATATTAGTTCTAATAATTTAAATTATTCAATATCAAATAATGTTCTTTGATTATTTATTTTAAATTCTCTATATGCTTTTTCAGTTATTATTCTTCCTCTACTAGTTCTCTTAACATACCCTTCTTGAAGTAAGAACGGTTCTATCACGTCTTCTATAGTAGTTGCTTCTTCTCCGATAGATGATGCTATACTTTCTATACCAACTGGTCCTCCATTAAATTTTTCAATAATACTCATTAAATATTGAACATCAGCTATATCTAACCCTGATTCATTAATTTTAAGCCTTGCAAGAGCTTTTTTAACTAGTTCTAATGTTATTACACCATTACCTTCTACTAAAGCGAAATCTCCCACTCTTTTAAGTAATCTATTCGCGATTCTTGGAGTCTTTCTACTTCTAATAGCAATCTCATGTGCAGCATCTTCTTCTATTTCTAAATCAAGAACTCTAGCACTTCTCTTAACAATTTCTGCAAGCTCTTCATCACTATAAAATTCAAGCTTACACATAATACCAAATCTATCTCTTAAAGGAGCACTTAAGTCACCACTACGAGTAGTAGCCCCAATTAAAGTAAATGGTGGTAAATCTATCTTAATACTACGACTTTGTCCTTCTCCTCCAATGATTATATCTAGTTTAAAGTCTTCCATAGCACTATATAAAATCTCTTCTATATATCTTGGAATTCTATGTATTTCATCTATAAATAACACATCATTTGGTTCAAGAGTTGAAAGTATAGCAGCAAGGTCCCCACTCTTTTCAATAGTAGGCCCACTAGCAGTCTTAATATTAGTACCAAGTTCTTTAGCAATTATATGAGCAAGAGTTGTTTTACCTAAACCAGGAGGTCCATATAAAAGTACATGATCTAAATTAGTCCCCCTTAACTTAGCTGCTTTTACGAATACTTTAATATTCTCTTTAACATCTGTTTGTCCTATATACTCATCAAAAGAATCTGGTCTAATCGTTTTTTCAAATGCATCTGCTTCAAGTTCATGATTAGTTACAATTCTCTCATCCATTATATTTTTCCTCTATATATTTTTCTACTTCATTCCAATTATTTACTCTTGTAAATCTATTTTCTTCTTTATTGTATTCATTAGTAAATAGTAATACATCTATTCCTGCGTCACTAACTTCTTCGCAATGACTTTCTTTATCATCTATAAACAATGTTACTTTTTCTTTTTGACACTCATCAACTTTGCTTCCAGTATCTACATATATTTTATCGTATTTAACACCTTCAGCATCTAACCAATCTTTAGTAAGTTTATATGGGTCAGTTATATATTTAGCTTTTCTAAAAGATATAATAACTATTTTAGCACCTAAGTCATGCATTTTATTTATTACTCTCTTAGCATCTTCCTTTATTTCTGCTCCACCCATAATATATTCAAGTCTATCTTTAAAGAATTGACCCTTCATTTCAGGTTCCCATCCAAGCATATCATTAAATTCATACGCTTTTACATCTTTAACTCCAGTTCCGCCTAATACTTCTTTATCATATTTATCTGCTTCAACTATAATTCTTTCATTTGTAGAACATATAGTATCATCCATATCAATTCCAATTACTAAATCTTTCATTTTTACTCCTTATTTTAATAATAATTTTAAAGCCTCTTTAATTTGACTTTCTATATTTAAAGTCTTATCAACTTTAATAACAACATTCTTAATATCTGCTAGTTTATATCCTAAAGCTTCAAGTGCAAGTACTAATTCATCAGTACTATTATTAACATCATTCTCACTCATAACAAGTTTTCCTTTTAAATCAAGTATTATTTGTCTTGCAACTTTTTCACCAATCTTAGGGAACTTTTTAAGATATAAAACGTTTTCTCTATCTATCGCATCAACTATACCATTTATTGATCCAGTTGCTAGTATTGGCATAGCCATTTTAGGACCTAGTCCTTTAACACTAATTAATTTTAAGAAAAGTTCTCTCTCATCTTCAGTAGTAAAACCATATAAAACATTTTCTTCTTCTCTTATATGATTATAAACATAAGCAGTAGCTTCTTCTCCTTCTTTAAATTTATATGGATTTGGTGTATATATTTTATATCCAACTCCATTACAATCTATTACAACATAATTAGCTACTGTACGAGTAACCATTCCTTTAATATATTCAAACATAACATCATCCTCTTAACAATTATAACATATAAAAAGTGATTTATGAAACCACTTTATTTAATTCTTTATATTTTCTTTTAATTCTAAATAAACTATTTTCTATATACTTAGTATCTTTATCTATAAGTGATGCTATCTCACCATTACTAAGTCCTTTAAGTCTAAGTTCAAATATTGCAAGTTCACTTTTACTTAATTTATCTTTAAGTTTATTAATTAATTCACTTTCTTCTTCACTACTTAGAAGTAATTTATTAGGTTCATAACTTTCATCTTTAAGTATTTCATAAAAGTTATCACCTGAGTCTTCAAATATCTTATCTAATGAATATGAATAATTTAGTATTCTATTCTTTTGTCTAAACGTTTGTCTAATAGCTGACATCAAACTTGTTCTAATACAAGCATTCGCATATGTATAAAAAAGTACATCACGAGTAGGATTATATGAATGTATCGCATGCATTAAACCAATTAAACCTTCTTGATATAAATCAGCAACTTCAACACCAATAATATTATATTCTTTTAAATATTCTTTTAACGCAATAAGAATACAATTTTTATATTTGTTAACTATTAAATTCATTGCTTCTTCATTATTTTCAGCACATAAATAAACTAATTCATTATCATTTAACTCTCTATAGTCCATTATTCACCTATTTATATTTCATAATTTCATAAATAAATATACCAGCAGCAACAGAAGCATTTAATGAGTTAATTTTTCCTTTCATCGGTAAAGAAATAATCTCATCACATGAGTTATTAACTATTTGTTTAAGTCCATGTCCTTCACTACCAATTATCAAGCATGTTTTACCACCAAAGTCTATACTTCTATAATCTTTTCCTTTAGCGTCACTTCCATAAACCCAATAACCTAAATCTTTAAGTTTTTTAATTGTATTATGAAGGTTAACTACTTCTACTATTTTAACATTTGATAAAGCCCCACTAGATGTCTTATATACAGTACTGTTAACTGATACACTTCTGTTTCTAGGAATAATTATATAGTCAACACCAGCACACTCACAAGTACGAATTATTGCTCCAAAGTTATGAGGATCTTCAAGAGAATCTAACATAACTACAAAGTTTGCTTTATCATCTTCTTCAATTGCTTTAATATCATAGTAATTAAATTCTTCTATATCCATCGCAATTCCTTGATTAGTAGAACTGCCACACATTTTATCTAATTTATTTTTATCAATATGAAACTTTTTAAGACCACGTTTATCTATTTTATTAAGTATTTCTTCATCTTTATAATTATTATCAAGAAATACTTTATATATTTTAGTCTTACCATTTAATATTTCATTTACAACATTTCTTCCATATACTAACATATAATCCTCCAACAAAGTTACTTTATTTTAATTTTATTAATACTAAATGTCAACTAGTCTTTTATCTTTTTAATACATAATTTTATTAAATTAGTACATAAGAGTATTAAGATTGAAAACACATTAATCATAAAATATGAGAAAACACCAAAACTCGATTCTAAATTACTAAAGTCTTCTTTAATTATTAAATTAAACTTACTACTAAATAAATATACTATTAAGAATTCTATAATAACAATAACAACATAAGAAATAATTATTTTATAATCTATATTTCTTCTTTTATATTTAATAACTAAATATAGAAAAAATAGAAAAAATAATATTATCTGTATAGTTAGTGCTAACTCCATATTAGAAAACAAAACTAACATCACAAATGATATTATATTTTCTATAATTAATAATACTATATCAATATATTTACTTTTCACTTTTATTTATATCTTTCTTAAGTGATAATGCAGCTATGCATCCATCACTAGCAGCAGTTACTATTTGATATACATCTTTTTTAATAATGTCTCCACAAGCATATATAAATGGTTCTTTTGTTCTCATAGAATTGTCGACTTCAATATATCCTTTTTCATCAGTAATATTTAAATCTTTCATAAATGCTGTATCTGCTTGATATCCGTAATAGATAAATACTCCATCACAATCTATAGTAGACTCATCATTAAATTTAACTTGTTTTATTGTTTCATCTCCAAGAAAATCAATGGCTTCTTTTCCAATAATGATTTCTATATTTCTTTCTTTTGCTTCGCTAACTAAAGCATCACTAGCGCTTATTTTATTTCTTACAACTATTGTTACTGAAGAAGCAAAATTACTTAAATATATAGCTTCTTCAAACGCTGAATCTCCTCCACCTAAAACAACAAGTTTCTTGTCTTTATAAAGAGGAGCATCGCATATAGCACAATAACTTATACCTTTACCAGCATATACTTCTTCATTTGGTATTCCACTCTTACGAGGTTTTCTACCAATCGCAATAATAACACCCTTAGTCTTATATTCACCTTTAGTAGTAGTAACTAATTTATAACCATCTTCTTCTTTAATAGAAACTACTTTTTCAAGTTTAAAAGTAACATTCTCATGTTTTACATGATTATACATATCCACTGCTAAATCAGCACCAGCAACACTTTTATATCCTAAATAATTTTCAACAATACTAATTTTATTTAGTAAACCTCCTGGTACACTTTCATCAAGTAGTAATGTATTAAGTCCACTTCTAGCAGAATATACAGCAGCACCCATTCCAGCAGGACCAGCACCAATAATTATAGTATCAAACATATTTCCTCCTAAAACCTAACTTCTTCTTCAGCTTTATTATATAATTCATCAAGTTTAGGTTTTCTACTTTGTATAAATTGAATAATTAAACCAGCAATAAACATAAGAACACTAACTACTCTAGCAACTCTTATTCCATTAAATAATAATGCATCTGTTCTAAATGTTTCGATAACAAATCTAGCAGCACCATACCACATCATATAAAATGCAACTAATTGTCCATCTTTAATATATTTTCTACGTCTTAAGAATAGTGATAAGAAGAATCCTAATAAACACCATAATGATTCAAAATAGAACATTGGTAAATGATAACTACCATTAATAAACATATTATCTATTATAAATTGAGGTATTATCTTCATATTTACTAATTGTTGATATGTAACTATTGATCCATATGCTTCAGAATTAAAGAAGTTTCCCCATCTTCCAATAGCTTGTCCAAGTAATAAAGGAGGAACAATTATATCAAGTATTTTCCCAACTCTAACTTTATATTTTTTACAATAAATAATTACTGTAATTGCCCCGAATAGTAAGCCTCCATGAATAGCAAGTCCGCCTTTCCAAACTTGAAATATCTCGGCAATATTAGAACTATAATATTCTAAATTAAAAGCAACATAATAAAGTCTTGCTCCAATAATTGCAAATATTAAAGTCCAAAACATCATATTAAACATAAATTCTTTTTTAATTTTAAATCTTTTGCTTTCACTCATAATCATAACGTATCCAATAATAACTGCAATAGCAATTAATACGCTATACCATCTAAGTTCAAAACTTCCTATATTAAATATAACTGGATTCATTTTCTTTTACCCACTTTCATAGTAATCATTTGATCAAGTAACATTCTCATGCCACTAATAAATATAGCAATAATAAATGTACTAAAGAAACCACTTACCCCAAATGCATTTCCCATAAGAATATCACATAATTTTAAAATTATCATATTAACAATAGGATATGCTATTCCGAATGTAACAATACTAAGAGGTAAAGTCCAATATATAAGTATTGGTTTAATAGTAGAATTTAATAAACTTAATATTAAAGCAGCAATAATTGCATAGAAAAAGTTTTCTACATAAATACCTCTAAATAAATTACTTGCAAGTAATAATACAATTGCATAAACAAGAATACTTATACCAAAAGTAATTAAATCATCTCTATCATAAGTATACTTGTTACTAGTTCTTCTAGAACCATTATCATCGATTTTATAAATCTTTCCTTTACTCATTTTCTTCACCATAATAATTATAATATAATTACTTCAAAAAGAAAAGAGCATTTACATGCTCTTATAATATTTAATTATAAATTGCTTACAACAGTTTGCTTACGAGTTTGAAGTATCATATCATAAATTTCAAAGTATTTGTTATTTATTTCAGCAACTCTTTGTTCTCTAGTTTTTTCAGTATCATTAACAGTAATTGTTCCGCCTTTTCTTTCAATTGTTTTAGTTCCAAAAGTATTAATAGCATTTAATAAAGTTTTAATTCTATCTACTCCTTCAGTATACATCTCTTTTGAAATTGCTTCGCTTCCAATTTTACCATCTTTATGTTTTGCTTTAAAACTTGCGTACCCACCTCTTATATTAAATAAACGTAACGTTCCAAGTAAATCTTGTCCCATAGAAGTTAATTTATCATCCGTGCCAACAATAGTTCTTAAAATATTATGATACCTCTTAATTAAACTATCATAGCATTTTTTATATGATTGATTAGGCGTAAGTGAATTCTTTTTTCCAACTTTTTGCATAGCTTTATCTTCAATAGTTCTATATTGTTTAAATGTTTCTGAGTCAAGCCCACTAAATTCTAAATCGCCTAACATACTAACAAGAGAAGTAAATTCACTACTAAAAGTTTCACTCTTAAGTTCAAATGGTTTTTCTAATGGAGTATCTTCTTTAGAGAAAGTAGCATCTTCCATACTTTCAACCATAACAATCTTATTAGCTGCATCATAACCTAATAATTTAGTAACCATCTCTTCTCTTTCAGTACATAATTTATATATAACCATTTTTATTCTTTTAGCTTCTTGAGATTTACTATCCATCTTATAGTACATATCTTTTAAACCTTGTACTTTTCTATTCATAATATGTAAAGCTAAAATATCGGGGTCATTTGCATAATTCTTTTTAGTTGTATTAGGTTGTGAAACTTTTGCTTCAAAAGAAGGTGTAACCACTTTTTTAGGAGTGTTCTCACTTCTTGGAACTTCTTTCATTTTTTTCTTAACGCCATCAGCAGAAATAACTTGAGACTTTAACGATAAAGTTTTTTCCATCATTGAAAGTAATTCATTATAAAAAGAATTAACTTTTAATATTTCAGTAGCTCTTAATGCAATTTTATTAAGTTCAGCAACACTAACTTTGTTTTTAACAGCCTCATTATATTTAACTTTAAGATCTTCATATTCAGCAAGTAATTTGTTTTTTTCTTCTTTTATTTGTCTTTGATATTCTTCAATTTGATCTAACTTTGTAAATTTAGAAGTAACTTGATGTGAAGCAGAAAGTCTGTTATATTCACTAACAACATCTCTATATTCTGAATTAACTTTTTTAGCTTCAGTTGAATCTTTAGGAAGGCTTGAAAGTTTTGATTTAAGTGACACATACTTATCATACAAAACCTTTAGCTTTTTAAGAAGATCACGATTAAATTGTTCAACAATAACACTTTCTTGCATTATAAGCCACCTCTATTATTAATCTATAAATATCATATCATATTTATCAATTTTATACAAATGAAAAAGTACATTATACATGTACTTATTTTTTCATATGAACATCCATTTGAGGATATGGTATTTCAATATTATTTTTATCAAATTTTTTCTTTACATTTTCCATTATTCTAAAGTATACATCCCAATAATCACTAGTAAGAGTCCATGCTCTAAAAACTATACCAATTGAAGATTCATCATGAGATTTAACAGCAATTCTTATTGGATCATCTTTAATTATTTTATCTTCTTCATCTATTACTTCTTGAAGAACTTTCTTTACTTTATCAATATCAGAATCATAACTAACATCATAAGTAATATTTAACATTCTTTTCTCGCAAGCATTATAATTAGTAATACTAGAATTAGATAATGTTCCATTAGGTAATTGTGTAACAACATTGTCTATACCAACAATAGTTGTATAAAATAATGAGATTGATTTTACTGTTCCCTCTTTTCCATTAGCTTCTATATAGTCTCCAATAGTAAAAGGTTTGAATATAAGAAGCATAATTCCACCAGCTAAATTAGATAAACCTCCTTGAAGTGCTAAACCAACAGCAACAGCACAAGAACCTAATATTGTAATCAATGATGTCATTGGTATTCCAACAATACTTAAAACCGTAACAAATAATAATAATTTTAATGAAATTGTAATGAAACTAATAACAAAACTCTTAACACTAGGATCTTCAAGTTTGCTAAACTTTTTCTCCTTTTTAAGCATCTTTTCAATTGCTTTAATTATTTTGTTTCCTATTAATAATATAATAATCGATATAACTAATTTAATACATAAATCAGTACCACCTTCAATTAACTTTTCTAACACTTTTTCCATATATCTTACTCCTAACTATATAT
>CAVIUL010000054.1:0-11719 GCA_963645885.1 bacterium
ATTAAGTGTACTTATCACTTTTATATTAGATATAATCTTATCACATAAGATATTTAACAAATATTCAAATAAATATAAAGATATTATGACTATATTAAGTATTTTGTCATTAGGATTCTTAAGGCCAATCTTTTTGTTTATAATTAGAAATAAAAAGGAGAATTTATGAGCAAATATGAACCATTATGGAACTATTTAAAAGACAATAATAAAGATAGTTATAAATTAACTTATGAAGAAATGGAAAATATCTTAGGATTCCCTATAGACCATTCATTTTTAACTTATAAAAAAGAATTAATTAGTTATGGATATGAAGTAACAAAAATATCAATGAAAGATAAAACAGTTTTATTTAATAAACTTAAATAGGAGAACTAAATGAAATATAAAATTTATACTTTATTAATGCTTATAATATTTTATAGTATATTCTTCATTAAAATGTTAATTCAAAAAAGAGATGGCATTAAAACAAGACAAGTAGGTACCATAAAAGAAAGGAGAACAGGAATTATTGAAATATTAATGTCAGTTTCAACTTTGTTAATAGTACCAATACAACTTATCTCAATATTTTTAGACTATAATTATTCAAATAATTGTATAAGATATGTTGGAATAATTGTTAGTATCCTTGGAGACATAATATTTTTAATATCAGTAATTACAATGAAAAATAGTTGGAGAGTAGGTATATCTAAGAATGATAAAACAAAACTTATCACAAATAGTATATATAAAATAAGTAGAAATCCAGCATTCTTAGGTTTTGATTTAATGTACTTAGGAATTGCTTTGTTATATAGTAATCCATTTACTATAATATTCTCGTTATTTGCTATCATAATGCTTCACTTTCAAATATTAGAAGAAGAAAAATATTTAGAAAAAAGTTTTAAAGATGAATATATATCTTATAAAAATAAAACTAATCGTTATTTAGGTATCAAACGTTAGGCTCATATATAGAAATGAGTCTTTTTAAATGTTATAATTATAAAAGAAAAAGGTGAGTTATGAAGAAATTAAATTCAAATCATTTAAAGATAATAGCTATTATAGCAATGACAATAGATCACGCAGCTGATTTACTATATCCAGGTATGCCAAATATATTTATGTCTAACATAATGCATATAATTGGTAGACTTACTGCTCCTATAATGTTTTTCTTTATTTGTGAAGGGTACCATTATACAAAGGATGTAAAGAAATACATAAGTAGATTATTTATATTTGCACTTATTTCTCATTTTGCTTATTGTTTTGCATTTGGTATTAACTTTATACCTTTTAGTACTGGAAATATATTTAATCAAACAAGTATAATGTGGACACTAGCTTGGGCAGTAGTAGCACTTCATATATTGCATGGCAAAAACAATTTAAAAGAGTGGCAAAAATGGTTACTAATAATTTTAATTAATTTAATAACATTCTCATCAGACTTTAGTAGTATCGCAGTAATGGCTATATTATTTATGTATGATAGGAGAGGTAACTTAAAAAGTCAAATGATAAGTATGATGGCATGGCTAGGTTTATATGCTTTAATATCATATTTATTTGTAAGTAAAACATACGGACTAATTGCACTAGCTGCAATCCTTGTTTATCCACTTTTAAAGAATTATAACGGTGAACGTGGAAAAGCAAAATGGTTAAAATGGTTCTTTTATTTATATTATCCATTACACTTAATAATTATTGGTGCATTAAGACTGTATATGTATGGAAATATTCCACTGTTATTCAATTAAAAAATGGTTAAACTTTCTAACCATTTTATTTTGCATTAAATAACAAATTATACCATTTTTTCATATAAATATTTAAATCATCTAAAGAGTAATCACTATTATTTTTAAAATACTCAAGTACTTGATTTATGACACCATTTGAATAAAAAGAAACATTAATTTTTAAATCTTTGCTATCCTTGCTTTTGGATAAATATTCATATAAATTCTTTTGAAGTAAAGTATTTAATCTTTCTAAAAATAACAATGGTTCTTTAGAAGAAAGTATCATTCTATAAATATTTTCATTATCTTTTAAATATTTAATTACATCATCAAAGAATAAGAACACATCATTATTATTTCTTAACTCTTTAGATGGTTCAACAAATAATTCTAATACTTCCTCTTCAAAATCATTCGCAACATCATAAATATCATCATAATGATTATAAAATGTGCCTCTATTAATATCAGCTCTATTAACTAGTTCAGTAACAGTTATCTTGCTGAGCTCTTGTTTCTCCATAATTAATTCAGAAAATGCATTTCTTATAATTTTTCTAGTTTTTTCAGATGAATGATTTAAATATTTACTTTTCATGAATTCCTCCAAAGTTATACAAATTTATTAATTTTGTTGATATTTGAACACTTCTTTTTATAATGATTTGTAATAATCATATAAGAATATTATACTTTGAAAAGTACAATTATTCAACACTGTCTAATTTTTGATTAATTGTATAAGGAGGGGAATATGTCTTATATAAAATTTGATAAAGTAAATAAAGAATATAGAATGGGAGAAGTAAAAATCAATGCTTTAAAGAACACTAATTTTGAAATCGAAAAAGGTGAACTTGTTGTTATAGTTGGTCCTTCAGGAGCAGGTAAAACTACTACTTTAAATATACTTGGTGGAATGGATACAGCAACATCTGGTAAAGTAATTATTGATTCTAAAGATATAACTAATTATAAAAGAACTGAACTAACTGAATACAGAAGAGATGATATAGGATTCGTATTTCAATTTTATAATTTAGTTCAAAACTTAACAGCTAAAGAAAATGTAGAACTAGCTACACAAATATCAAAGAATCCTTTAAATGTAAATAAAGTATTAAATGATGTTGGCCTTAAAGATAGAAAAGATAACTTTCCAGCACAACTATCAGGTGGTGAACAACAAAGAGTAGCTATCGCAAGAGCTATTGCTAAGAACCCAAAGATACTTCTATGTGATGAGCCGACGGGAGCATTAGACTATAAAACAGGAAAACAAATATTAAAGTTACTAGAGTGTACTTGCAGAGAAAACGATATGACAGTAATAATAATCACACATAATGGCGCTATTGCTCCAATGGCAGACAAAGTAATACACTTTAAAAATGGAACAGTAGAAGATATAGTCATAAATAAAAAACCAACTAAAGTGGAAGAAATAGAGTGGTAATATGAAAAGATCATTAAATAAAGATATAAGAAAATCAATAACTTCGTCACTCGGAAGATTCTTTTCAATAATGTTGTTGATTGCTCTTGGTTCATTTGCCTTAATAGGTCTTACAATATCAGGAAGCAATATGAGAAAAACAACTATTCATTACTTCAATAAATATAACACAGCAGACATAACAATATTAAGCGATTATGGGCTTGATGATACTGAAATTAATGAAATAAACAAGATAAGTGGTATTAAAGAAATAGAATATTTATACTTAAAGGATGTTGTCGAGAAAGACACAAATATTAGTTATAGAATACTTTCCAATACTGAAAATATATCTGAATATGAAGTAGTGAAAGGACGTCTTCCTAAAAAAGAAGATGAGATTTCATTAGATACAACCAGTGAAAATTATTATAAAATTGGTGACTCTATAACTTTCACCGAAGAATCTGATATTACTGGAAACAAAATATTAAAAAATAAGACATTCAAAATAGTTGGCTTTATAAATAGTACTGATATATTATCTACTTTAAGTAGAGGTGAAACTCTAGTAGGTACAGGTTCATTAAATCATTATGCAGTAGTTACTAAAGATGCATTTGAAACAGATGTGTATATGATGGCTAAAATTATATTTGATGACACTTATAATCTAGATCCATATAGTGATGAATACAATAGTAAAATCTTAAAACACAAAGAAGAAATTGAAGAATCTCTAACAAATACAAAAGATATAAGATTTAGCTTAATAAAAAGTGAATATAAAGATAAAATAAACGACGCAACCACTAAAATAAATGATGCTAAAAAAGAATTAAATGATGCTAAAAGTTCACTAAATAAAGCTAAAAACAAAATAACAACTGCCAAAAAGCAAATATTAAATAATACAAATAAATTAAATAATGCAAATAAACAAATAAAAGAAAATGAAAAATTATTAAATGAAAAAACAAAAGAATTAAATTCTAAAAAAGAAGAATTATCTCTTTCAAAAGATAAGCTAAATGAAGCATATGAATCCATTAAATATTCAGAAAGTGAACTAGGTAAAGCAAGAAAAACACTAGATGAATCAGAAAATTTATTAAGTCAAAAAGAGGAAGAACTAAACACTAAATCTAATGAATTATCTAAATCAAAAGAAGAATTATCTTCTAAAAAGCAAGAACTAACCACTCAAAAAGATGTGTTAGAGTCTGCTAAAAACAAGTATGAAGCATCTTTAGAAGAGTTAGATAAAAATATTAATTATTTAACTTCAATACTTGATAATCCAAATTTGTCAGAAGAAGAGAAAACTCTATATAATGAACAACTTAACACTTTAAAAGAAACTAAAACAAATCTTACTAAAGAATATAATGATTTCATAAATAATACTTATACACCAGGAATTAATTCTATTAATAAAGGACTTAAACAAATAGAATCTAAAGAAGCTGAAATATCTATTTATGAAACCGAAATAGAAAATGCCAAAAAAGAACTTGAAAGTGCACGTACTGAACTAAATCAAAAAGAACTTCTTTACAATAAGTCTTATGAAGAGTTAGAAAATTATAAAAAAGTTTATAATGAAAATGTTAATAAATATAATGAAGCACTTGATCAAATAAAAGAAGCTGAAGCGTCTCTAATACTAGCAAAAGAAACTTTAAATGAGAAAAAAAGCGAATACAATAAAGGTGTTAAAACTTTAAATGATGCTAAAAAAGAACTTGAAACTAAAGAAAAAGAATATTATAAAAAGTTAGATGAATACAATGAAAAATTACCTGATGCTTTAAGCGATATAGATGATGCCGAAGATAAATTAAAAGATGCTGAGAAAAACTATAATAATTTAGAAACTCCAACGTATCAAGTAGATAATAGACGTGAAGTTCCAGGAGGAACAGGATATGACATGTATGAAACTGTTTCTAATATAGTAGATTTCCTTGGTAATATATTTCCTTGGTTTATGTACTTTGTAGCGGCGCTTGTTACTCTTACAACTATGACAAGATTCGTAGATGAAGAAAGAATTAATATGGGTACGTTAAAAGCTCTTGGTTATAAAGACAAAGATGTTATCAAAAAGTTTGCTATATATGGTTTTATTGCTTCTTCTCTTGGAGCAACAATAGGTATAACTTTAGGACATATAATAATTCCAAATATAGTTTATGGTGCTTATAATGTAGGATTCAGTGTACCTAAAATAGAATTACATTTCTACCCAAAAGAAACAATAATTGCAATCATCCTTTCTTTATTATGTAGTGTAGTTCCAGCCATAATTGTAGCTAAAAAGAATTTAAGAGAAAAACCATCTATGTTATTACTACCTAAGGCACCAGCTAATGGTTCTAAAATATTACTTGAAAGAATTAAATTTATATGGAAAAAGTTAAACTTCACACAAAAAGTAACTGCAAGAAATATATTTAGATACAAAAAAAGAATGCTTATGACAATATTTGGAGTAGCTGGTTCTTGTGCAATAATATTTGCAGGTTTCTCAGTGCAACATTCAATATCAACTATAAATGATAAACAATTCAAAGAAATAATTAAATATGAAATGATTGTCGCTGAAAATAACACATTAGATGAAACAGAAACTAAAGAACTGAATGATTTATTAAATAGTGACTCTATAAATGATAAATTAAAAATATATTATGAAAGTGTATATAAAATCGCAGGTAAAAAGAATGATACTCAAGAAATAAATTTAGTTGTTATTGATGAAGATAATTATAATGATTTTATTTATCTTAGAGATAGAAAAACAGGCAGCAAAATAGAACTTGATGATGAAGGTGTAGTTATATCGGAAAGACTTAACACTCTATTAAATGTAAAAATAGGGGACACTATAACTTATAAAGACAGTGAAGGCACAGAAAGAAAAGTTAAAGTATCTAACATTTGTGAAATGTATGCAGGACATTTTATGTTTATGACTAAGAACGAATATAAGAATATTTATAATAAAGAATATAGTTCAAATGCATATATGATTTCTCTAAAAGATAAGACGATGTCTAATACTGAAACAGTATCATCAGAATTTATGAAACTAAGTGGAGTAAAAGGTGTAATACAAAATACAACTTTATATAATCAAATTAATACTATAGTAGATTCTCTTAATAGAATAATGGTTATCTTAATAGCAATCTCTTCAGCTTTAGCTGTAGTTATCTTATTTAACTTAACTAATATTAACGTAGAAGAAAGAGTAAGAGAATTATCTACTATTAAGGTACTTGGTTTTAGAGATAATGAAGTTACTATGTATATTTATAGAGAAACTATTATCTTATCAGAACTTGGTATTATAGCGGGTTATCTATTTGGTATGTTCTTACATAACTATATCTTAACAGTAGTACCACCTGATCAAATAATGTTTGATCCATCCCTTTGGTTTGGAGCATATCTAATACCACTTGTAGTAATTAACATAGTGACTTTATTATTAAAATTTTATGTTAATAAAAAACTTATAAATGTAGATATGATTGAAGCGTTAAAATCAGTAGATTAAAAGCCTTAACTAATAAGGCTTTTTCTTATATTCACTTTTTAGTATCTCGTACATTTCTTCTGGGCTTTCTTTACAATTATTATTTAACCACATCTTAATAATCGCAGTTATACCAGCTTTAAAAAATTCACAATGATATTCTATAAATTTTCCATCATATAACTCTTGAGCTAGCTTTTCATCATAGTAATCAATTTTATAATTTATATCAAAGCCTAATTTAAAATATGTTTTATAGAATATTTGATTATCTTTAATATGTTTAAACATCTTTACATAATTTTCTCTAGTGTGTCCTTTTCTTCCTTCTTGATTATCAAACATACTAGCAAACTCTAGAACCATTCTAGTTCTTACTTTGTCTACCAAATCATAAATATCAATGTAATTCGCATAAAACGTAGTTCGGTTTACTTTCGCAAGACTGCATATCTTAGAGATACTTATATCTTTAACATCATACTTTTGTATTAATTCTAAAAATACTTTTTCAATTCTTTCCATTGATTCTCTTTTTCTTTTATTATTTATTTTATTCATACATATCTCCTTTAAGTCAACAAAACTCATTAAATTGATGACTGCTTTTT
This sequence comes from bacterium, assembly GCA_963645885.1. GTDB lineage: Bacteria > Bacillota_I > Bacilli_A > RF39 > UBA660 > CAG-1000. The sequence goes on from CAVIUL010000054.1 coordinate 7,342, forward strand.
GATAATAAATCTATTATACTATAAATGTAAGAACCCAACAAGTGTTGAGTTAAAGAAAGGAGGACTATGGTAAATTTAAAAGAAGCAAACAAAAATATAGAAAAAACTGTAGTTAAAACTTATAAAAATATAGAAGATTCTGTTGCTGAAACTTATCAGAAGATTGAAGATTCTGTAGTAGGTACTTATCAAAAAATAGAAGATAAATTTGTGGATAAATACTTGAAACATGATGGTGAAACTATAGAAGAAGCAAAAGAACGTATAAAAAAAGAACAAAAAGAAATAAATAAGAAGTAAGGAGATATATATGAAAAAAGAAACATTATTAGAAATTATTTTAGGAACAACTGGAGGACTAGTATTTGCCCTTGGTATGTGCATGTGCTTAATACCAGAATGGAATTTATTTAAAACTGGAGTAGTTATCGCAGCTCTTGGTTTTATAATTTTATTATGTATAATACCAGTATATAGAAAGAGTCACCCTAAAAAAGAATCTAAAAAAATTAATTGGTCTATTGTAATAGTATGGACTATAGGTATAGTAGGAGCATTAATAATGGGTTATGGAATGAGTAAAACTATGACAGGGAATCCATCTGTTAAAGAAATGATAACTGGTATAGTAACTGGAATCATCGGATTACTTATATGTGTATTTAATTATCCGATTTATGCTTATATTAAAAAAGATAAATAATGAAAAAGATAATCTATAAAATTTTTCATCCAAATATATTTATAAAAATATTAACCTATATATTAAGTGTTTACTTATTAATTTATGTGTTTACCATGCATATAGAAGAGTCAGTTCTAGCTTACGCAGCTTATCCACTTTCTACATATGCATTAATACTATTTATAATTTGGTTCATAAAAGCATGTAACTTTAGTAGTGAATTCATACATAATACTGCACTATATAAATTATATAAAAAGAACGAAAGAGATATATTAAAGTACTCATTAACCATAACTTCAGTTATTAATTTGTTATATGGAATATTCAAACTAATAACAGGAATTTATTATTGCTCTTGGTGGTTCATAACAATAGCAATTTATTATTTAATACTTTGCTTAATGAAATCATTAGTACTTAAAAATTCAAAAAGTATTATACGAAATATAGGAATAATTTTACTACTAATGAATTTTGTTTTAATTGGTATAGTTGTTTTATCTTTAAGGCATGATTATCATATTATTTATAAAGATTATTTAATATATGCAGTTGCACTTTATGACTTTTATCTTATTATAACAGCTATTATAAATGTATTTAAATATAGGAATGATAAAAGTGAAGTAATGGTAGCATCTAAATATATAAGTTTAGTAGTCTCTATGATATCTATGTTAGAACTTGAGATTGCTATGATATATGAATTTGGAGATGACGATGAATTTAAACTGATTATGATTAGTATAACTGGATTAGTAATATTTATAATTAATATAATACTTTCTATAAGAATGATATATAAAAATAGCAGTAAAGGCTAGTGTATACTAGTCTTTTTTATTTATTTTAAGAGTGATATAATATTATATAGAAAGGTAGGAAATATGAATAACTTAGCAGTTTGTATAAGTAATGATAATAAAACAGTAACTCCTTATGAAACTATAGATGCAGTAGTAAACGCTGGATTCAAAAATGTTTTCATACAATGGTATGATCAAGATTTTGAAGTTTCACAAGAAGATCAATTAAAATATATAAGAGAGAAAAAATTAAATGTTATATTTGCTCACTTAGGATATAAGAACTTAAATAATATTTGGCTTGGTAATGAAATAGGGGAGGAACCCGTTAAAAAATACTTAAGAAATTTAGATGAATGCAAAAGTAATAATATTGATATGGTAGTAATGCATGCATGTATTGGTTGGGATGCAGTCGAACCAAACGAGTTAGGACTTGAAAGATTTAGAAAAGTATGCGATTACGCAGAAAAATTAGGCATTAAAGTTGCATTTGAAAATACAAAGATGAAAGGATATTTAGAATTTTTACTTAAGAATATTAAAAATGATAACGTAGGAATTTGTTTTGATTCAGGACATTATCATTGCCATTTCAAAGATGATTTTGATTTCAATTTATTTAAAGATAAGATATTCTGTGTACATATTCATGACAATTATGGAGAAGTTGATGATCATTTATTGCCTTATGACGGAACTCTAGATTATGATAAAGTAATAAGTGGATTAAAGAGAGCAAATTATAAAGGATACACTACATTAGAAATATGTTATAGAATGAATTATGTAGATAAAATGAACCTAAAAGATTTCTATATTAAAGGCTACGAAATAGGAGAAAAACTAGATAAACAACTAAAGGAGGAATAAGAATGAGATTAGTATTATTAAGACATGGAGAAAGTGTATGGAACAAAGAAAATAGATTTACTGGATGGACTGATGTGGATTTATCAGAAAATGGTGTTAAAGAAGCAGAAAATGCTGGAAAATTACTAAAAGAAAAAGGATTTACTTTTGATGTTTCATTTACTTCAGTATTAAAAAGAGCTAACAGAACACTAGAAATAGTTTTAAAAGAAATGAATCTTGATATACCAGTAAATTATAGTTATCGATTAAATGAAAGACATTATGGAGCTCTTCAAGGTTTAAATAAAGATGAAATGAGAAAAAAATTTGGAGAAGAACAAGTACATATATGGAGGCGTAGTTATGATGTAAGACCACCAGAACTTACTAAAGATGACGAAAGATATCCAGGAAATGATCCTAAGTATAAAGATTTAACTCCTGAAGAATTACCACTTACAGAATGTTTAAAAGACACTTTAGAAAGAGTACTACCATATTATAATAATGAAATTAAAAAACATTTAGAAAATAAAGAAAATGTGTTAGTAGTTGCTCATGGTAATAGTCTTAGAAGTATAATTAAATATCTAGAAAACATAAGTGATGATGATATTATGAGTGTAGAAATACCTACTGGAGTACCTTATGTTTATGAATTAGATGACAGCCTAAATATAAAAGAAAAATATTTTCTAAAATAAAGCATCTATTATGATGCTTTTTTATTGCTCCAAGGTGCATAAAATGGGTAAATTTGATTAATAATGTTAAAAGTGCTATAATAGTTAGCACTTGCCCATTAAGGAGTGAATATATAATATATGATATATAAATTATTAGTAACACTCACTTTATTTGGTAGTATATTTAGTACTAAAAACAACATAGAAATAAATCACAATTATCTAGATAAACAAATAGAGTTAAGTGTTAAGCATTTCCAAAGTGAACATGAAGACTATCAAAAGGAAAGCTATTTTAATGGAGAAAAGATAGATGTAATCGCAAGTAAAATAGACAGATATCTAAATTCTACATTAAAAGGTAAAGGTAAGTTTATTACTGAATATTCCGTTTCAGTTGGAATGGATCCTTATTTAGCAGCGGGAGTAATGTTACAAGAAACTGGTTGCTACTGGAAATGCAGCTATTTAACCAGAGTATGTAATAATGTAGGAGGTAACAAGGGTAAGCCTGGTTGCAATGGAGGAAGTTATAGAAGATTTGATACTATTGAAGAAGGTATTAAATTTGCTATAAATAAATTAAACTCTTACTACAAAAAAGGATTAACTACAACAGAACAAATCGGACCAAAATATGCAAGTGATCCAAAATGGTCTATTAGAGTTAATAATTACATTAAAAAGTTAAAAAAATAGAATGTTTTAGGGGGAATAACATGGAAAGGAATATCTATTTACATGCAATAAACGCAACATCAGGTGATACTTATCCAACTATTGAAACTTATCAAATACTTTGTAAAATACTAAAGTGTAGGGCATTATTATCATCAAGATTACAAAGAAAATTATCAACAGATGGTTTCAATGGTAGAGATTATATTTCATTGTGTGATTATGCCAAAAAAGATATTGAAAAAGGTGAAGACGGCAAGTATAACGCTTTTCACACTTATATAAGATATTCCCTTTCATTAGTTTTTCCTAAAGATGAATTATCAGTAATTGAACCAAATATTTTAAGCGATGTGTATCCCGTTGATAAAGAAGGGTTCATGAAAATGAAAAAGTTTGGTGAGATTAAAGAAGACAGAAGATTTACTGATATGCCAGATGAGGTACAAGTTAAAAATAAAGTACCACTAACGAGCATGTCAGCTCTTACTTATCCAACTCATTTATCTGTAGATGAAGAAATAGGCATGGGAGCAACCATAGCTAAAATAATGATGGATTTAGAATCAATCAATAAAGCATTAGATAGATTTGGATACGATGTACCAATATATGACATTGATACATTTGAAAAACTAGATAGTTCAAGTTCAGTTAGAATGTTA
>CAVIUL010000055.1:0-11621 GCA_963645885.1 bacterium
ATCAAAAAGTCATGGCTTTAAAATCTAAATTACAAAATCCACTTATCTATAAAGACATTAAAGTTCAGCAAAAATGTAAAAACTGCGCAAGAAGGAATAGTTGTAATGGTTGCTCATGGTGTGGCAAATGTAGTGTTAAATAAATTACAATTTACTAAACAGATCCTTAATAGGATTTGTTTTTTTGTATAATAATTTTAACATTTTTTTAAATTGTGTTAAAGTTTATACACTTTTTAAAAATTTGAACTATCTATCTTTTTAACTTAAAAATATAATTAAGTTGTTGATACTAAGTTAATGATATTTGAAAGGAGAGATTTTATGAATATTTATAGATCAATGTATCACGCAAAAAAGCCCGAAGGTATAGAAAATAAAAAGGCTTATATTATATCTGGTGGTATCGCAGGACTTGCTTCAGCAGTATTTCTAATAGATGATGCTCACATGCCAGGAGAAAATATTACGATAATTGAAAAGAGAAAATATTTAGGTGGTTGCTGTGATGCTTATGAAAACGAAAGAGGATATGTTTGCCCAGGTGAAAGAGAACTCGAGCCTACTATGGAATGTTTTTGGTACTTGTGTAGTAAGATTCCGTCACTTGATGATCCGACAAGAACTATTTTAGATGAAAGTTATGATTCTAACTTAGAAAGTCCAATTCATTCTGAATGTAGATTATTATTAAATCAGGGTCATATTGATGACACTGTTCACGATTTTAGAATGAGTGATGAATTAACAATGAAAATGTTGGAGTTTATTACTACACCAGAAGAAAAATTAGAAAACATTACAATAGAAGATTTCTTTGGTAAAGGTAGTGAATTCTTTGATAGTAAAATGTGGTGGTGTTTTCATACTATGCTAGCATTCAAAGAATATCATAGTGCCCTAGAAGCAAAAAGATATTTAACAAGATTTGGTCTTGGAACTAGAATTGAATATTTAGAAGGTATACTTCACACTAAAAGAAATGAAAATGATTCAGTAATTAAACCAGTAAAGAAATGGTTAGATGAACACGGAGTCAAGTTTGTCTATGATATGGACGTTTACGATTTAGAATTTACTGATAAAAATTGTAATACTGTATCTTCAATTAAAATTAAGAATAAAGATGATATAAAAGTATCTGAAAATGACTTCGTAATTTTAAACAATGGTTCTCTTATGACTAATGCTAGATTTGGTGATAATGATACTATCGCAGAAACTATAAGAGACACTGAAGATTTAGGATTATTTAATATATGGAGAAATCTTGCTAGAAAACATAAAAAATTTGGACACCCAGATAAGTTTTTAGGAAAGATAGAAAAAACAAAATGGATGAGTTTCTTTTTAACAGTTGAAGATTATCCAGAATTCTTTAATAGATTAGAAGAAATGACTGGAAGTAAAAAAGGTACTGGTGGAGCTGTAACTGTTAAGGACTCTGGTTGGGAATTTTCATTTGTAGTATATGATAGAAATTACTATCCAGATCAAGAAGAAAAAAATAGAGATGTTTTATGGGGAGATGGTCTTTATGGTGAAAGAATAGGTGATTATATAAAGAAACCAATGGCAGAATGTACAGGCGAAGAAATATTATTGGAATTCTTATATCATCTAAATATGTTAGATATTAAAGATGAAGTATTAAAACATACTTATATTTCAACGTGTATGATGCCATATATAACAAGTCAGTTTATGCCAAGAGATAAAACTGATAGACCTAAACTTATTCCAGAAGGTTGTACTAATTTAGGATTTATAGGACAATTTTGTGAAATGGAAGGAGATGTTGTATTTACAATAGAAACTTCTGTTAAGACAGGACTTTATACTACATATGCTTTAACAAAATTAGAAAAAGAACCACTAGAAGTATTCCCATCAAGGTATGATACAAGATACTTTTTAGAAAGAATTAAAAAGTTTCTAGGTATTGAAGGAGTTATAACAAAAGATAAACTTCCTAAGATAAATCCATTACTTCTTATGAAAAATAAAAGTAAAATAGAGGAAATAGTATTTGATGCGATTAATGATATACCACCGTTTATGGTAATGTACCCAGGTCGTGATAAATCAGTTGCAACGAAAAAAAGTGTTTTAGATCCAAAATATCCAAAGAATTCTGAAAGAAAATAAAAATAAAAAGTTGTATTTAGCTATTAATACAACTTTTTTCTATAAATATTTTTTGAAATAAAAGTTTTATATTATTATTTATTTCATCTAATGAATAATTTGTTTCATTTCTAAAATACTTAATGTATAATTGCACGATTCCATAAGTGAATACCCTAATATCAAAATCTAGGTTTTTATATGATTTGTTTGTCTTTAAAAACATAGTTAATTTTTCTATTGTAACCTTTGTTAATCTATCCATAAATATTAATGGTTCATCACATTTTAATATTGCTGAATATAATGTGTCATTGAATTTTAAGTGTTCTGTTATTAAGTCAAAAAATGTTATAACGTCATCATAACTATTTATATCAGCATCTAACATACTTAATGCATCATTTTGAAACTCTTTTGCAACATCATAAATATTATCATAATGACTATAAAAAGTTCCTCTTGTAATATCTATTCTCTTAACAAGTTCGGCTACTGTTATTTTAGAAAGTTCTTGTTTCTCATATACTAAATTTGCAAACTCTTCTTTAATCTTTTTCTTTGTTTTCAAAGATGATGAATTAATACCTTTTAGTTTCATAAAAACAGTCCTTTCTTTCGAATAATTCATTAGCTTCTAATGATAAAAGTTTACTAACTTCTAGTGCTATATCATTTAAAGAACAAGTAAGATTACCACTAAACCAATCTTGATACATATTTATAATACCACCAGCAAAATAGCTAATTCTTATGTTAACCATTTTAGAATCTTTTAAATATTCTGGTATATCAGTATCATTCATCATATAGTTAGCAAATACTTTTTTTAGTTTCTTTAAGAAAGTTTCAGCATCATTTATCTTAAGTAGTGTTTTATATGTATCTTGATTACTTTCTAAAAATCTACTTACTTCTAAAAGTAGTGGAGTAGGATTATTAAAGAAATTTCTAAACTTGAACTCTTTAAGTATTTCAATCATCTTATCAATAACTTCATTTTCCATTTCTTCTGTAATAGCTCTTACGTCCATATAATGGGCATAAAATGTACTTCTATTTAAGTCAGCTTTATTTACTATGTCAGTAACTGTAATTTTATGAATATCCTTTTCTTTTAATAATTCTAAAAAGGCTTCTCTTATCATTTTTCTAGACCTGACTGCACTTCTATATTCTGCTTTCATTTGATTCACTCCTAAAATCCAATATATAAAATAATAATGTTGGTTTTCATACAAACACATCAATATTAATGATTGGAATTATTATTTACAAATAATATAATTTATTTAGATGCAAAAGTCAACAGCTGTTTGAGATTGACAATGTATTTGAAAGAAAGGAAATGATGAGATGAGAAATTATGATAGAGTTAATACTAGAAAACCAGAAGGTATTGATTCTAAAAAAGCTTATATTATAGGTGGAGGTATAGCAGGACTTTCAGCAGCTGCTTTCTTAGTAAGAGATGCACATATGCCTGGTAAAAATATCACAATATATGATTCACTTCCAGTATTTGGTGGTTCAATGGATGCTTGTGGAAATGCTGAAACTGGTTACATTTCAAGAGGTGAAAGAGAACTTGAACCATATATGGAATGTTTATGGGATTTATTTGGTAGTATTCCGTCAATCTATGAGGAAGGAAGAACTGTTTTAGATGAAACAAGAGAATGCAATAAGAATTATGAAATTGATTCTAAACATAGACTATGGGAAAAAGGATTTGTACCACATGATGAAACAACATTTGGCTTAACAAAAGAAGTAGAAGAGCAAATGATAAAAATGGTAGTTACTCCTGAAGAAGAAATTGAAGATGTAACTATTGAAGAGTGGTTTAGTCCAGAATACTTTAAAAGCCAATTATGGTATTATTGGTGTGCAATGTTAGCTTTTCAACCATATCATAGTTTAATTGAAATGAAAAGATACACAACAAGATTTATGCATCAACTACATTTAATTAGAAGTTTAAGAGGAATACTTAGAACAAAATACGATCAATATAATAGTTTGATTTTACCACTTCAAAAGTTTTTAAAAGATAATGGAGTTAACTTTGTAAATAATACTACTGTTACAGATATGGATTTTGAAGACGTAGAAAATAAGAAGAGAGTTAAAACTTTATATCTAAAGAAAAATGGAAAAGAAGAAACAGTTTCTATAGATAAAGATGATGCAGTATTCTTTACAAATGGTTCTATGACACAAAATTCTACTCGTGGAAGTATGACTGAAGCACCAGTCATGAATAAAGATACTGAAAATAGAGGATGCTTCACTCTATGGGAGAAAATTGCTGGTAAGTGTTCTAAACTAGGAAATCCAAAGAAATTTACTTACTCACCTGAAAAGAGTAATTTTGTAAGTGTTACAGTAACTATAAAAGATTATCCAGAATTCTTTAAATATTTAGAAGAAAAAACAGGTAATCCAACTGGTAAAGGTGGAGCAACTACATTTGTTGATTCACCATGGTTTATAACTTATGGAGCAGCATTACAACCAACCTGTCCAGATCAACCAAAGAATGTGGATGTATTATGGTTTTATGGTCTTCATTCAAATGAAATCGGAACTTATATTAAAAAGCCAATGAATGAATGTACTGGAGAAGAAGTATTAAAAGAATTCTTATATTATTGTGGCCTAGAAAATAAGATGGACGAAATCATTAGTCACTCAATAGCTATACCAACTGTTATGCCATATATAACAAGTCAATTTATGCCTAGAAAAATTAATGATAGACCAGAGATTATTCCAGATAGTGTATCTAATCTAGCATTTATAGGTCAATTTGTAGAATTAGAAGGAGATGTAGTGTTTACTGTTGAGACAAGTGTTAGAACAGCTATGACAGCAGTATATAAAATGTATCATTTAGATAAACCAATAGTTCCACTATTTAAAGGACAATATGATATTAGAATGCTTAATATAGCATTTAAAACAATGATTGGAAAAGATAAAATTGAAGCGTCAGACTTACCTAAGATAAATCCATTAAAGCTTCATGAAACATTAAATATGTTATTAGAAGGAATAAACTCAATCCCAGACGTACCGGAATATTATAGTGAACGTGAAGAAAATAAATAAACCAAAACCAGTCAATTAAGACTGGTTTTCATTTACAACTATAATAATATAATTTTTAACTTCATCTACTGTCATACCTAAAGAAATAGAAAGTTCATTATACAAATACTTTTCAGCAAGTTTAAAGTAAGTATTATCTTTCTCACTAATTTTACGATTATTATTAAGTCTATCTTCATTTCTTAGATAAGTAGTTTTAATAATTTTAATAAGATTTTCATGAGTACCTGTATTTATAAGTTCTTTATATAAATACACTAAATCTTTATCTTTAATCCCATTTAGCGGTTCAATATTTGGAATATTACCAATAAGTTTTTCTGCGTCTTTTTTAGAAATTATATCTCTTAAAAACCCCATCTTATCTTCTATAGGAATATCAATTATTAATGATTCATCATCAAGTGGAGTCATTACATAATATGTTTTGCCTGTTAACTTATTTTCTCTAATATCTTTAATCTTGCATACATCATGTCTATATACTACATAATCATCAATTTTATACATAAAATGTCCTCCTTACACATAATATTTTAGCAAATTAAAAATTTTTTCGTAAGTTTAATTCTTGCAAAAAAATCAAAAAAATTGTATAATTTCATTCGTAAGACGAGTGGCTTTCAAATTAGAGGCGTAAATCCAGTTTATGGATTTTGCCTCTTTTTTTCTCGTCAAAGAAGGAGGAATTATGAAAGAAGAAAGACAAAATAAAATGGCAGTAGCACCAATGAATAAGCTTATATTAAGAATGGGCCTTCCTATGATAGTATCAATGGTATTACAAGCATTATACAATGTTATTGATAGTATTTTTGTTGCTAATATGGGTGAAACCGGAGCTATTGCAAATCAAGCATTAACTTATGCTTTTCCGATACAAATAATGATTATAGCAATAGGTGTTGGAACAGGTGTAGGATTGAATGCATTATTATCTAAAAGTTTAGGAGAAAATAATAAAGAAAAAGTAAATAGGATTGCAGGTAATGGAATATTCCTAAGCATTTGTATTTATCTAGTCTTCTTATTATTTGGTATATTCGGATCAAAATGGTTTATTTCATTATTTACAAGCGATAACAAAATAATTGAAATGGGAACAACATACTTACAAATATGCACTTGCTTCTCACTAGGTTCAATAGGTTATACAGTGTATGAAAGATTCTTACAAGCAACTGGAAAGACTATGCTATCAACTATATCTCAAATATCAGGAGCAGTAGCAAATATAGTACTTGATTATATATTTATCTATCCACTTGATATGGGTGTTGCAGGAGCAGCATGGGCAACAGTAATAGGACAATTCTTATCATTATTTATTGCTATGTATTTTCATTATAAAAAGAACAAAGAAATAAATGGAAATATAAAATATATAAAACCAGATACTAACTTAATTAAAGGTATTTATAGTATAGGAGTATCTGCTGCATTAATGCAAGCGCTACTAGCCGTTATGATGGCAGGAATGAATGCAATATTAGGCCTCGCAGAGGTTAATCAAACAGTACTTATTGGTTCATTCGGTATTTACTATAAAATACAACAAATAGCATTATTTTCAGCATTTGGTTTATCAAATACAATTATTTCAATTCTATCATTTAATTACGGAATGCAAGATAAAAAAAGAATAGACGATTGTATTAAATATGGAATAATAGATACGATAATAGTTACTTTAGTAATAAGTATATTATTTGAAATATTTGCATATCCTTTAGCTAAATTATTTGGGCTAGCTGGTGGCACTTCAACAGAAATAATAAATGTATGTGTAACAGCACTAAGAATCTCAAGTATAGGTTTTATATTTATGGGTATTTCAGTATCAATTCAAGGCGTATTACAATCTATAAGATATGCACTAAGACCACTAATTATTTCATTATTAAGATTAGTAATTTTTGTGTTCCCAGTAGCATACTTATTTACTAAATCATCAAATGTAACAAATTTAGTATGGTGGACATTTCCAATCTCAGAAATATTAACTTCGATTATTTCGTTATTAATTCTAAAAGATTCTTATAATAGAAAAATAAAAGTAATTAGAAAAGAAAAATTAGGAAATAATCTTATAATATCTATATCAAGAGAACACGGAACTAATGGTAAAGAAATAGGTAGATTAGTAGCAAATAAATTAAATATACCATTCTTTGACAAAGAAGAAATAAAAGAATTTGCTATTAAAAATAACATGATTGAAAATTACTCGGATGAAGAAATATATGATAATTTCTTATCATTAGATGTTAGCAAAGAAGCAATAATAAATCAATCAAAAGTGATTAAAGAGATTGCAAATACAACTAATGCAGTAATTATAGGAAGATGTTCAGATTATATTTTAAGAGAAAACAAGAATTTAGTAAAAGTATTTATTTATGCACCAATTAATTGCAAAATTAAAAACGTTATGAAGAATTATGGCGATAGTGAAAAAGATGCTAAAAAACATATAATTGATTCAGATAAATCAAGAGCTAACTATTATAGTGCAATAGCAAATAAAACTTGGGGAGACAAAAATAACTATGATATTTGTATAGACGCTAAAATAGGTAATGAAAATGTTGTTAAAATTATATGTGATTACATAAAAAACAAGTAGTTTATTAATGCAATTAAAAAATATTTATATTATAATTAAATCAAGGTGAAAATTATGATATATAAATATTACTACAAAACACCCGAAAATTTTGATGATATATTAATGAATAGCGATGGGGAATATCTAACGGGTTTATGGTTTATAGGATCAAACGATGCAACAAAACACAATACAAACTTAGAAGAAAAAGATTTACCTATATTTAGAGAAACAATTAAATGGTTAGACATTTATTTTAGTGGTAAAAATCCAAATTTTATTCCAAAGTACAAGATAAACAATCTAACACCATTTAGAGAAGAAGTAATTAATATTATGAATACTATTTCCTATGGAGAAACTATAACTTATAATGATATATCTAAGATTATCGCTAAGAAAAGAAATATAAAAAGAATGTCTAGTCAAGCAGTAGGTGGAGCTGTAGGATGGAATACAATATGTATAATTATTCCATGCCATAGAGTAGTCGGATCAAACGGAAGTCTAACTGGATATGGTGGAGGAATTAAAAATAAAATTGAACTATTAAAACTTGAACACAATGATATGAGTAAATACTTTATACCAAAGAAAGGAACAAAACTATGAAAAGATGTAAATGGTGTAACTTAGATAATCCATTATATGTAGAATATCACGATAAAGAGTGGTGTGTGCTAAATACAGATGATAAATACTTATTTGAAATGTTAATACTAGAATCTTTTCAAGCAGGACTTTCTTGGGAATGTGTTCTAAATAAAAGAGAAGACTTTAGAACTTCTTATGATGACTTTGATATAGATAAAATAATTAACTATGATGAAACTAAAATAAACGAACTGTTATCTAACCCTAAAATAATAAGAAATAAACTAAAGATAAAGGCAAGTATTAATAATTCAAAAATATTTAAGGATATAGAAAAAGAATATGGAAGCTTCTATAGATATTTAATGAGTTTTACAAATGGTAAAATACTTTATGAAGTAGATAAAACAACAAATGATTTATCAGACAGGATATCTAAAGACCTTATTAAAAGAGGTATGAAGTTTGTAGGTTCAACAATTATATACTCGTATTTACAAGCTATAGGTATCATTTATTCTCATGATAAAGACTGCTTTATGTATAAAGAATTATAGAATCAGAACTACTGATTCTTTTTAATTTTTTAAATATATAGTTGACAAGTGTTATATAGTGTTATACTATATATATAACAGTGGAGGGTATTATGAATATAATTATTAGTAACATTAGTCCAGTTCCAATATATGAACAAATTAAAAATCAAATAATTAATCAAATAATGTCAGATGAACTAAGAGAAGGAGATTCTATACCATCAATTAGATCACTCGCAAGCGATATTAAAATAAGTGTAATGACAATAAAGAAAGCATATGACGAGTTAGAAAGAGAAGGATATATTGAATCAATACAAGGTAAAGGAACATTTGTTGCTCCTAAAAATATCGAACTTGTAAAAGAACAGGCAAATAAAGAAATAGAAAAACATATATCAGAAATAATTGATATTGCATGTAGATTTAATATTAATAAAAAAGAAATACTTGATTTATTTGAATTTATATATGGGAGCGAAGAACAATGAATAATGCTATAGAAATTAAAAAATTAAAAAAGAAATATGATAATAATTTTGAACTTGGTGAAATTAACTTAGAAATTCCAAGTGGTTACATTATAGGTCTAATCGGAGAAAATGGTGCTGGTAAAACAACTCTAATAAAATCAATTCTAAATATAATAAATAGAGATTCTGGAGATATAAAAATATTTAATAAAGATAATAAGAAATATGAATCATTTGTTAAAGAAGATATAGGTATAGTATTAGATGGAATGTTCTTTCCTGAAATATTAACTCCAAATGATATCAATGCTATTATGAAAGATACATATAAAGAGTGGGACAAAGAATTATTTTATAAATATTTAAGCGACTTCAAGATATCAAATAATAAAAAGATAAAAGACCTCTCTAAAGGTATGAGAAAGAAACTAGAGATTGCTACTGCACTTTCTCATAAACCAAAACTACTTATTTTGGATGAACCAACCAGTGGACTAGATCCGGTAGTAAGAGATGACATACTTGATATTTTTTTAGATTTTCTAAAAGATGAAGAACACACAATATTGCTTTCAACTCATATCACAAGTGACTTAGAACATATAGCAGATAAAATAATTTTTATTGATAATGGAAAAATCATATTAAATGAAAATAAAGATGAGTTATTAGATAACTATGGAGTACTTAAATGTGATAAAGATTCATTTAATAAAATATCTAAAGAAGATATTATAAGTTATAAGAAAAACAAATATAATTATGAAGTATTAATTAAGAATAAAAATAAAATGAAAAAGAAATATAAAAATAGTGTTATAGATAAAATAACTCTTGAAGAACTCATGGTTTTAGTTATAAAGGGGGAGAAGTAATGTTAGGTTTAATTAAAAAAGATTTATTAATAGTTAAAAACAATCTAAAATTAATTGGAATAGTACTTACAATATTTTTTATACTTGCTTTACAAGATAATTTTGATATTACATTTGCCTTACCATTTATTGCAATGATTTATCTTTTTACAATAACTTTATTTATCTCTACATTTAGTTATGATGAATTTAATAAATGGGATGCTTATGCAGTAACACTACCAAATGGTAGAAAAAATATCGTTAAATCTAAATATATAACAAGCATAATATTAGTAGTAGGTGCTTTAATAATAACTTTACTATTAACACATCTTATCACTTTTATAAATGGTAGTTTAGAATTTGAAAAAGTTATATCCTTAGTACTAGGATTGACTACTGGGATAATATTTGTTGAATCAATAATGTTACCAATAATATTTAAATTTGGAATAGAAAAAGGTAGGTTAGGTTTATTCGGTATAACAATCGCAATCACAGGAATAGCCACTATAGTATCAAAAAAATTTGATTTGAGTATATCTGTTAATATAATACAATTCTTTGATAATTATTATTTTATTCTAATTCCAGTAATACTAATAATTATACTGTTACTATCTTATAAAATATCAGAAAGAATATATTCTAAAAAAGAGTTTTAAAAGTGGAGATAAGTTTGCTATGAAATATATAGTATTATTAAGAGGAATAAATATAAGTGGTAAAAATAAAATAAGCATGAGTGAATTAAAGAAAGCTTTAGAAGAAAATAATTATAAGAATGTAATTACTTATCTTAATAGTGGTAATGTTATTTTAGAAAGTGAATCTACTAAAGAAGATATATCAAAGAATATTTATAATATTATTAAAGATACCTTTAATTTAAATATACCGGTTTTTGTTACAACTTCTACAGAACTTGAAGATGTACTTAATAATAGTCCAAAGTGGTGGGCAAATGATTTTAAAGAAATATATGATAATTTAATATGTATAATACCACCTACTAAATATGAAGAAGTTTATAGTGAAATAGGTGAACCTAAAGAAAATATTGATCAAATTAAAGAATATAATAACTATATATTTTGGTCTTTTGATTTAAAGAACTATAGAAAATCTACTTGGTGGATTAAAACAGCAAGTACAGATATAAAAGATAAAATAACTATAAGAACTGCAAATACAATAAAGAAACTAATTGATATATGTAAAAAATAATACATTTGTATGCTATAATTAATTCATCAAACGAGGTGAATTATGGGTGGCATAAGTGTATTATTTTTAATGGGATTATTAT
>CAVIUL010000056.1:0-11486 GCA_963645885.1 bacterium
AATTTTATCACATAAGTGTTTTTTTATTATTGTCAACTAATCGGGGTACTTTATCAATTACTTGTTTTTAGTTTGTATAAAATAAAATTTTTAGCTAGTTATAGTACCATATTTATAATTTTCTATAGGGGAATAATTATATTTTAAATATAGATTTTAGACTTTAAATTAATTTATACCTTTTTGACATAAATATCTATATATGCTACTTTGCATTTTGAAATGTTTAGTTGGGCGTCATCTCAAATAATAACTAAATTATAAGGAGATGGTATTTATGAAGAAAGATATACTTATAAGCATACTATTATTTATAATTATACTTTTAATTCTAATTATCTTAATAATTGCAATTAAAAACGCCTAACCTTAGTTAGGCTTACCAACTTTTGGTGACGCTCAGCTCAGGGGGCTAAACGTTTCACTAACAATAATATAGCACAATTAAATATTTTAGTAAACACAGCATATAGAAAAAATAAAACTATTATGATATAATATGCTCGGAAAGGTGATATTATGAAATACATTGGTACTAAAATCATGTATAGTAGTGATATCACACTTTAGTTATTCCTTTGAGTAACAGGAAGTGTGATTTTTTAACATGCAACAAAAAAGGAGTAAAATTAATTATGATAGAAATAAGTATAAATAAAATAAATAAAAATTATGGATTTAATCCAGTATTAAAAGACTTTTCAATGGATATTAAAAGTGGTGAGAGAATAGCTCTTATCGGAAGCAATGGGTGTGGTAAAACTACTACGCTTAGACTTATTATGGGTTTAGAAACATTAGATGGCGGAACTATTAATATAAGAAAAGGTTCTAAAATAGGATATTTAACACAAATACCACCTAAAGAAAAAGATAACGTTAAAGCAAAAGACGTATATTTACGTGGAATTAAAGAATTACTTGATTTAGAAGAATCTATTAATTCATATGTAGCTCATATGGATTCAAGTGAAAAATCCATTAAAACATTAGATAGATTACAAGAAGAATTTAGAATTAAAGGTGGATATCAAATAAAAGAAAAAATAAATAAGATTAAAGGTGGTTTTAAGCTATCTGACGAGCTATTAGATACAGAGTACAATAATTTATCAGGTGGAGAGAAAACAATCGTAAATCTAGCTTCTTTAGTCTTATCTGAACCTGATGCACTTTTATTAGATGAACCAACAAATCACTTAGATATAGATACACTTGAATGGTTTGAAGAATATTTAAATAACTACAAAGGAGCAGCCTTAATAGTAAGCCACGATAGATACTTTCTAGATAGAGTAGTAAATAAAATAATAGAAATAAAAAATGGTAAAGAAGATGTTTACCATGGAAACTATACATATTATTTAAAAGAATCAGAAAGAAGATTCTTAAGTCAGTTCGCAGCATATAAAAACCAACAAAAAGAAATTGAAGCAATAAAAGAAGCAATTAAAAGATTAAAAGAATGGGGGACTAAGAGTGACAACCCTATGTTCTTTAGAAGAGCTGCAGCTATGGAAAAAAGACTTGAAAGAATGGATATGATAGAAAAACCAAAAGAAAAGACTGAATTAAAAGTAAATCTTACTACTGAAAGTAGAAGTGGTAATCATGTTCTTACAATAGATAATTTAGATTTAAATATAGGTTCCCGTTCTTTACTAGAAAAAGCAAGCATGAAAATATACTATAAAGATAGAGTATGTTTAATGGGCAAGAACGGAACAGGAAAAACTACATTAATCAAAAATATCATGAATAATACACATGATAATATTAAATTAGGTACAAATATTAAAATTGGATACATACCTCAAGAAATAAGATTTGACAATGAAGACTTGACAGTTTATGAACACGTACGTTCATTCTTTGTAGGAAGCGAAAGCGAACTTAGAAGTAAACTTCATCAATTTTATTTCGGAGAAGAAGAAATATCTAAAAAACTTAAAACTATAAGCGGAGGAGAAAAAGTAAGAATTAAATTATTAGAACTTATTCTTTCTAAATCAAATTTCTTAATTCTAGATGAACCAACAAACCATATAGATATAGATACTAAAGAAATACTTGAAGAAGCTTTACTAGACTTTGATGGAACATTACTATTTATTTCACATGATAGATACTTTATAAATAAAATAGCTACTAAAATAGTTAGAATTGAAAATAAAAAATTAGTTAGTTATGATGGAAATTATGATTCTATTAAAGATAAACAAGTTATTAACACTAGTGAACAAGAGAAACCTAAAGAAGTTATTAACATTAAAGGAAGTAATAGATTAAATGAATTCTTAAAAGATGCTAATAGGATAGAAGAAATAACTATAGGTTGTTCAGGTAAAAAAGTATATAAAATCAGAAAGAAAAGCAAAGTATTCTTTCTTAAAATAGCTGACCATCTATCTAAAGAATCTATTAGTTTAGATTATTTAAAAGACAAAATAACCGTACCAGAAAAAGTATTCTATGAAAAATATAATGGTAAGAGTTATATGTTAACTAAAGCTTTAAAAGGTAATATGCTTTGTGATGATTATTATGAAGAACATCCACTTGAAGGGATTAAAATCATTATTGAAGCATTTAATGCTCTTTATAATATAGATTATAGTGACTGTATAATAGATGAAACTATAGATACTAAAATTAAAAGAATAGAAGAAAGATTTAATACCATAAAGAATGAAGATATTAAACCTGAAATACTACAAAGATTCATAACAAAAGAAAACATATTAAAGTATTTAAAAGGTAACAAGCCAAAACAAATAATAGGATTTACTCATGGAGATATGTCACTTCCTAATATTTTCGCAGAAAATGGACATTTTAGTGGACTACTTGATACAGAAGATGCAGGTATTGGAGACATATACTTTGACTTAGTAATATGCGAAATATCTATTGAAAGAAACTATGGAAAAGAATATATTGATAAATTCTATGAAGAACTTGGTATTGAAAAAGATGAATTCAAGAGTGACTATTATAGAATATTAATGAGTTTATAACATAAAAAAAGAAGTTTAATTAAATAAACTTCTTTTCTTTCATCCATTTTTTACCATCTACTATTCTAGCAACCATCATACTTGATGCAGAGTCACCTACAACATTTAACATAGTAGCAGGTGGATCTATTATAGTAGCTATTATTGTAAGTATTGGTAATGCTGTTACTGGGAAACCTAACATAGTTATAATTAACATTTCTGATATTGTTCCACCACCAATAGGTACAGCAGTAACAAGTAATGTAGCGATTAATGCAACTCCTAAAACTTTAAGAGTACTAACATCTGAATTAAATAGATATACTAAGAACATAATCTTAAATACACTACCTATTATAGAACCATCTTTATGGAAGCTTGTTCCAAGTGGAATAGTTGTATCAGCTATATCTTCAGGTACACCAATATTTTTAGCACAGTTAGTATTTACTGGAATTGATGCAGCACTACTACAAGTAGCAAGACTAGTTAATGTAGCAGGTAATATATTTTTCCAGTAACTAATAAATCCTTTTTTACCACCTGCAATAAATGCATAAAGTGAATAAACAATAAAGTAGAATAGTACAGAAACAACTGTATAAATTATAAATGTTTTACCATATCCAATAGCAATTTCACCACCAAAAGTTCCGACTAAAGCAGCAAAATAACATCCAAGACCAATAGGTGCATAGTACATAATAAGTTTAATAAATGATTGAACAACTTCATTAGCACTCTCTAAAACATCTAAGAATTTATCTCCTTTACCTTTACTCATATTAATACTAATTCCCATAAGTATTGAGAATATAATTAAAGCAATCATATTATCTCTAGTTAGTAATTTACTAAAATCATTAACACTAACTGCTTCAACAGTTCTTTCTAAGAAATTAACATCTTCCTTTGTAACTTCTTCAGCACCTTTTAATACTTCTTTTATAGCTTCTGTATCTTTAACATCAACTAATCTAAATGCTTTAGCTGATACTAAACCTACAAAAACACTAACTATAGAAGTAAATGCAAATACAAGTATTATAGTTGTAAGTATCTTACCAATTCTCTTAGGTTGTTTCATTTTACCAATAGAAGTACTTATTGTTAAGAATATAAGTGGTACTATAATAACAAGTAACATATTTAAGAATAAATCACCAAATGGACTTAATACAGTAGCCTTTTCACCAAATATTAGTCCTACTATAGTACCAATAATTATTGATCCTAAAAGTATTAATGTTGATTTATAATTTTTTAAAAACTTCTTCATAAGTTTCTCCTTCCTTATTAATTATATAATTTTAAATACATAATGTATACCTTTTATATTCCACAACAATTCCACAAAAAAAGAAGAATTAATCTTCTTTCTTTTTCTCTAAATCTCTATATGCTACTTTACCAACAGCTGTTTTAGGAAGTGTATCTCTAAATTCATATTCAGTTGGTACAGCATACTTAGCTATATTTTTATAACAATATCTTCTTATCTCTTCGCGTACTTCTGCAGTGTTTTCTACACCTTGTTTAAGTACTATTACTGCTTTAGGAGTTTGACTTTTTATTTTATGAGGAACTCCAACAACTGTACAAGTATCAACGTATTTACATTTGTTAATGATATCTTCAAGTTCAATTGGATAAACGTTGTAACCATTAGTGATAATCATTCTCTTAAGTCTTGAAGTATAGAATATAAACCCATCTTTATCCATGTACCCAAGATCTCCAGTATGAAGCCATGTTTTACCATCACTATGAATTGCTAAAGTTTTTTTAGTTTCTTCATCTTCGTTAATATAACCCATCATTAATGTAGGACCGGTTACACAAATTTCTCCGACATCACCAAGTGATTTCTCAACATCACTATTTGGTTCAAAGATTTTAACAATCATATCTGGGTTTGGAATTCCTAGAGTACCTTTATGACTATTTACATGCTTTTCATCAACTTCTGATGTACAACAGCAAAAACCACACGCTTCTGAAAGTCCATATCCTGATTTAACAACAGCACTACTTCCATGAGCTTTTAAGTAATCTTCAAATTCACTCTTTAATTGAGGTGATAAATAATCTCCACCAACAACTACAACTTTTATATCTTTAAAAGCATTACTTCCAGGATCAGGATTATTAATAGACATCTTTAATAATGATGGAACAGCTGGATAAACACTAGGTTTATATTTTTTAAGTTCTTTATTAATCTTTTTAGTATTAAGTTGTGGAACTATTATACATTTCATACCAGATACAAGACATGTATGAGCACAAAGTGCTAAACCAAATACATGGAATATAGGTAATGCTGATAATACTGAGTGTCCTGGACTAATATATTCACATACACTAGATGTTTGTAAAGCCATAGCATTAAAGTTAGCATTAGAAATAATAATTCCTTTAGGTTTTCCAGTAGTACCACCACTATAAATAATAGCTGCAGGACTATTTGGATCTCTTTTAACATAAGTGTCTTCACTAACACCATAATTTAAGAATTCATGCCAAGTAAGCATTCCTTCTTCTAACTTCATATTTAATGAAGATTTAATATTATATAATGTTTTTAAAAGCTTACCTAAACTTTCACTAGTTGGTACCATTATAAAATGTTTAACCTTAATATGTCTTGCTTTAGGCATAGCTACATCTGAACAAAATATAATAGAACTATTTGTTTCCTTTAATGCTCTTTCAATATCTTGAGTAGAAGACAAAGGATGTATTATATTACAAATAGCACCAATCTTGTTAATTGCATAAATTAAAGCAAAACTTTCAGGTGTATTTGGCATACATATCGTAACACACTCATTTTCTACAATATTAAATTCTTTTAAGGCAGAAGCAACTTTATCTATTTTCTTCATAAAAGATTTAAATGTAACTTCATTTCCATAGAAAGAATAAGCACTTCTTTTCTCATTCTTAGAAGCAGTATCTTTTAAATAATCATACATACTTCCATTAAAATAATTTAAACTTTCAGGAACATCCCCATAATACTTTAACCATGGTTTTTCCTTATTCTCAGGTTTTTCGTTTTTAATAAAACCAATTAACCTATTTATATAATCATTAACTTTTCCCATAATTGATTCCTTTCATATTAATCATATATGTGTTACAATTGTAACACATTAAAAGAAGAAAAACTACTAATTTAGACTAAATGTTACAAAAGAGGTGATTTTGTTTGAATTCAAATAAATTTATAAAAGAGTGTATAGTTAAGTCATTAGTATCTTTAATGAAAGAAAAAGAATTTAAAGATATTTCTATAACAGAGATTACTAAGAAAGCAGGAGTATCTAGGATGGCTTATTATAGAAACTATAATTTTAAAGAAGATATTCTAAATGACTATATGACAACTCTAATAGAAGATTATAAAAGTAAACGTGAAGAAAATAAAGATAATCCATATTTACTAATATTAAATGCATTCGAATTCTTTAAAAATAATAAAGATTTTGTTTTAGCTTTAGAAAAATCAAATCTATCAAATGTTATTCAAAATAAAATAAATGATTATATGGTAATTTTTTATCCTAAAGCGATAACAAATACTGAAGCAAGATACAAGCTTTATATTCTAAGTGGTGCTTTATATAACACATGTAAAATGTGGCTAATTAATGGTCTTAAAGAAGATTCTAAGCTTTTAGCAAAAGCATTTGTAGATATTTTATTTCCTAATGAATCAAGTAGCTATATTAATTAACGACCTAAATGCTTATCAGTAGCGTATTCTTTACCTGCAGCATAAACAGCACTAGAATTTGGATTATATCTATTTTCTTCATTATAATGAAGACCTTGCTTAGCATATTCTTCATCCATTATAAGAACTAATGAAGTATCATATATTTTACCGCCATAACAAATCCAAGTATGCTCTCCATTTTTTGAATTAATACTACCTTTAATTAAAGGTAACGTCCCACCACAAATATGTGGATAAGAAAAACAATAACTTAAATATCTTGAAAATTTAGTACAGTTTCCAATATTATATCCAGCACCAAAGGCTTCTTCAAAATTAATTGGATTTCTTACGTTTAATGATGCCATTTTATTCCATAAGTCATCACTATATCCAGTTATTTTACCAGAAAGAACACCCTCTCTAACAAAAGATGCAAATTCAGGATTAGTATTATAATAATGTTTAAGCATTTCAAAACATTTAAAATCACGTCTTTTTTCATCAATAACTAATTTTAATATTTCGTCCATAATTTCACCTAAGTAAATTTTATCATATTTTAAGTATTAAACCATAAAACATACTGAAATTTGACACATAAAATATATTATGAGTATAGAAGATGAAATTAGTAGATTAAATTTTGAGGATTTTCTTTGGTTTATCTTTGCTTTATTATGCTTTTTAAATATTAAAGGGGATAAGGATGATAAAGAGTATTTAAAAACAAATAATGAATACTATAAAGATGAATCAAATAAAATATTTGAGTTTACTTTAATCATAACATCTCTTATATATGTTTATTTTTTCTTTAGAAATTATATATTTTTAAATAGAGTAAATGATAGTCAAAAACAATTATATAGAATAAAATTATTAGGTTCTAGTTTATTACTTGCGGGTGTTATATGTTTGATATACTTTCAGGTTAATAATAATTCATTTATTGGTTCTCCAGCTCTTTAAAATTATAAAGGTATATGCTATAATAAATTTATTAAAGGGCTAGTAAAGACTTTATTGTTTTTACTAGCTTATTTTTTTGGAGGAAAAGATGAAAAAGTGTTTAGTAATAGTGTTAATGTTTATTTTAATGTTTGATGTGGTTTATGCAAAAAGAGGTTGTTGTTCACATCATGGAGGTGTATCTGGCTGTTCTTCAAGTGGAAGAACCATTTGTAGAGATGGAAGCTATAGTCCAACTTGTACATGCACTCCAACTATAAAGACAGTGTATGGATGTACTGATTCTAAAGCAATTAATTATAATAAGAAAGCAAATAGTAATGACAATTCTTGCAAATATAACAAACAAATAAAGGATACAAACGTTGTAAAGTATGAAACAGAATATATAGAAGATGAAAATATGTACGTAGGAGAAGAGAAGACAGAACAATATGGAGAATATGGTACTGAAGAAGTAGTAAAAGAAGTAATAGTAGATTCTTATGAAAGTGTTTTAGAAGTAAAAAAAGAAACAAAAAAGATAACAAAAGAACCTAAAAAAGCAATAATTAAAAAAGGTACAAAAGTAAAAGAGGAAACTAATAATGATGAAAATGAATCCAATCCAATCGCAGATACTATTATTGGAGTAGGCTTGATAGGCTCACTAGGATATGCATTTTTCAAAAAAAGAGTGTAAATTAACAAAAAAATGATATAATCTATTTATGAAGAAAAATTATATAAAAATGAACGATAATGATAATTATTTATCACTAGGAAATCTTATAAATGTTATCAAAAAAATATCTAATAATAAAAATGCTATGCAGACTGAACTATTCTGTACTCTTTTTAATGTAAATAATGTAAATGCAACTACTATAAATAATTATTGTATAGGATATAGAGCAATAGGCATAGAATATAAAAAAATATATGTTGACTTAAAAAGAAAATATGAAACAGACAAATTAGTTTATATAGATATTATTTTAGGAATCTTAAGTATAATGGATGATGTTATATATATAAAAGATGATAACTCTTTAGATATGATAAACTCAAACAAAAAATTAAAAGAAACAATAAATGAATTATTAAAAATCGCATCAAAAGATGAACATATTGAAAAAGACAAACTTAATGAATTAAAATCTATGAATTCATATGAATCGTTCGTAGAAATACTTAATCATTGTATATTAGAAAATAATCAACCGGTTTATACACAATCTATTAACATAAAAATAAATAGAGAAGAATTAAATGAGTATTTAAAAGTAAAACTATATTATGGAGAAAGCTATATTAACTCACTAATAGAATTATCTAAGAAAGATAATATGTATGCTTGCGCAGAACTAGGTTCACTTGAATTTGATGGATACATAAGTGGAAAAACCGATTTTAATAAATGCTATGAATATTATTATAAAGCTGCATTAAAAGATCATCCTAAAGGTTGCTGGATGGTAGCAAATCTAATGTTAACAGGTAGAGTAAAACTTAACTTTGATATAATGTGGAAGTTCTTAAATCAGTCAATAGAACTAGGAAGTTTCGCAGGTTATAATACATTAGGTCTTTGTTATTTAAGAGGCATAAATAAAGAAAATAAAAAAGATATAAATGAAGCAAGAAAATATTTCCAAATAGCTGCAGAACATGGTTATGCATATGCATTTAACAACTTAGGGAAAACTTACGAAGATGAAGGAAATATAGAAGAAGCATATAAATATTATAAAATAAGTGCTGATATGAACGAATGTTGGGCACTTAATAAAGTAGGAGAATACTATAGAAAAAGAAATGATTTAAAAACTGCTTTTATTTATTATTCTAAAGCAATCGAAACACCAATCACTGAGAGAATAAAACATCCATTCTATAACTTAGCAAAATATTATTATGAAAATGGATGTGATGAAGCTGGTATAAAAAAAGATACAAATAAAGCAAAAGAATTAATGAATATTTATGAATCATTATCATAAGGATTAAAAAAGAAGTTACTAGGAAAAGCAACTTCTTTTTTTGACATTTAATTAACATTGTAGTATAATATGCCCCGTTAAAGGGGAATGGCTATGGATAATGAATTTTTATTATATTTAAACTCTGAAATAATAACTGATGATTATAGTGATAAATTTATTAATTCAATATTAAAGT
Organism: bacterium; assembly: GCA_963645885.1. Lineage (GTDB taxonomy): Bacteria > Bacillota_I > Bacilli_A > RF39 > UBA660 > CAG-1000. Next base: position 9,856 of record CAVIUL010000056.1, read on the forward strand.
TTATAAAAGATTATTGTAAAGCAGATTCAGTGATGTTAATAGATTTAGAATCTCAAAGAAAAGATGATTTTAAAACACATGATAAAGGTGTTCAAACTGAAGATGGGGATTTTGCTGTTTGCTTAAGCGCGTGTCATAAGAAATTAATAATAAGAGGAAAGAAAAGAGAATTTCAAAATGATAAGTATTTTAGAGTATCTCTATCTGTCATACTAGGTAATATGTTTAAAAATAAAGCCATAGTAGAAAAATTAAAAAGAGAAAAATACTTAGATAGTACATTAAAAGTATACAATAGAAGAGCCTATGATGAACTATTACATGGTGATAAAAGAGAGTTTCAAAATGTAGGAGTTTTATTCGTGGATGCTAATGGTCTTGGTATATTAAACAATATGTATGGTTATCAAAAAGGTGATGAATTATTAAAAACAGTTTCAGGTTCACTTAAATCAAACTTTAGACTTTCCGACATATATAGAATAGGTGGAGATGAATTTGTTGTTATATGTGAATCTATAGCTAAAGAATTGTTTGAAAGAAAAGCATTACAAACAAAGAAATCAATCGAAGAAACTGAATTTACAGCATCATTTGGTTTAGTATATAAAGAATCAACAAATGATTTAGAAGGTTCAGTAGAAGAAGCAAGCTTCTTAATGAAAAAAAATAAAGAAGAGTTCAGAGAGACACATCCAGAAATATACTTAGATAAATACAAAGTAAAACAAGTAGTAAAAAATTAAACCATTATATGGTTTTTTTATTTTGATTAATGTATAATGTATATAGAATAAAGAGGTGTTTATATGAACAATATAGATAAAGCAATTATGTATAAAGAAGGTAATACACTTCAAAAAAGAGTAGAAGAATTAACTAAACAAATTAAAACTGCTACTAAAGAAGCAAAAATATTTATAGAAAAAGATATTAAGAAATATGAATATGCTATTAAAGGAGAAAACAAAATAATAAATACTCTTATGAATAGTAATATTCCAATGCTTATCTTACATGATTTAAATATTGCCTATAAAGATTATAAAGCTCAAATAGACTTTATGATTATAACTAAAAGAAATTACTATGTATTAGAATGTAAAAATACATATGGTAATATTTTAGTAGATGGTGAAGGTAACTTCTTTAGAACTTATTATGGTAAAAAAGTAGGAATATATAATCCAATTGATAAACTAGATAGAAATATAGACATCATAAAAGCGTATTTATATGATCATAGTGATTTTCTAGAAAAGCTAATTTTAAATAAAGCATATGATAATTTTTATCATGGAGTAGTTGTTTTATCTAATGAAAATGTTGTTGTTGATATGAAACAAGCACCAAGAGATATAAAGAAAAAAGTAGTTAGAGTTGATAAATTAATAGATTATATTAAAAAGATAGAAAAAGATTCTACTGAATTTTCTACTATGGATGACATTATAAAAGAAAGTGCTGATAGAATATTATCATTATGTATTAATGAAGATATAGTAGATGAAATAAACGAAACAGAAGTAGTATCAAGTGAAAAATTATTTGATTTAAATGAAATAATTAAGAATAAATTAAAAAATTATAGAAATTATAAATCTAAAGAATTAAATTACAAACCATATTAT
>CAVIUL010000057.1:0-1465 GCA_963645885.1 bacterium
GCGCAATTTTCTTTTATATATTTTTTTACATTTTTATAATCATTAATTTGATTGAAATTTTTATTATTTTTTTTGTTAAAACCTTTTAGTCTTAATTTTGAATATGCAATATCACCTACTATATAATCGTAATCTTTATAATAGTCTGTATATCTTGCTAAAAACATTTCTTTATCAAATGCTTCCCTATAGTTTTCAATTAATTTATATTTATTGTTTTCTGCTTCTATTTCCATTATTGTTCACCATCATTTGTATTATAGCATTTTAAATTTAATGAGTAAAGTTTTAACTATTTTATTATTTTTTTAACGATGTTGACATTATTCCGCCATAATAATCAGGTACCTTTCCTTGAATAACTTGTGAACTTAGTAAAATGCTTTTTTCATTTTTTATAACTTTTGATTTAAACGGCAAAATTATTTGCAAATTTATTATACATTTTATTCTTAGTTCAATTATAGAATTATTTATACCATACTCTTTTACTTCTGTAATCAGTTCATTCGATGCATTTCCAAGAACACTTATTTTAAACGGAATATTTGGGCTTAAAAACGTTAAGATTGGAATGTTATGTATTATTGCGAATGGAACTTTAAAAATATTATCTTTTTCATCAAAATACTCTATTTTTAAATTTTTAATGTTGTTATTTTCTATATTATCTATATTTTTCATTATTGAGTCACTTACATCATAAAGTATTTTATTAGCTTGTGTTGTATTTAAGTCTATATTTGTAATTTCATTATTATCATTGCGTATTACATTTATTATGGATTGTAAACTGTTGTTAATTATAATTTCCTTAATAGACTCATTTATTATTATTGTCGATAACTCATTTGTCTTGTTATTAGCCATATCTTCTAATGTACTTTTACTTTTAACTGTAAATCCATTGATTAAAATATATGTTACGATACATATTATTGCTATTATGAATACAATTTGATCTTCTATACTGTATGTAATTTTTTTCTTCAATTTCATTCTTTGGCTTATCATATTAAATTATATAAAAAATAAGAAGCTTTAATGCTTCTTATATTATGTTCCATTCAAATATTGAGTTTAATATCAAGAATATTGTAATTCCTAAAACAATAATGATTAAAAATATTCCGATTTTTGCTAAGATTCCACTTTTTTTCTCACTTTTTTCTAAATCTTCAAATCCTTCGAAATCTGTTTTATTGAATGATATTGAATTTGTGTAAAATGATTTATCTACATTACTTATTCTAGGTGCTTCACCAGTTTTTTCAACTTCTGCTTCATCATCATCTTCTTCATTGTCTTTTTCTTCTTCTAAATATTTTTGTTTTAATTTTTCTTTTTCTAAAATTAAATCTTGTGTTAAGTCATTATTAGGCTCTTTTATTGCTTCTAATTCTCTTGTCATGTTTAGTAATGCATCTTTTATATTACTGCTATTTAGTTCATCATCTTCTATTGG
>CAVIUL010000057.1:1706-11446 GCA_963645885.1 bacterium
CCAGTGTTGTTTAATTTTCTATGTCTTTCTTCTTCATAATTTGTTTCTTTTTTTTCTCGAGCTTGTTCTAAGACTGAATTTATATCATATGTTTTAGGTTCTTTTCGTTCGACAACTTTTTCTTCTTCTTGTGGTAAATCTAAAGATATTCTCTTTCTTTTTTCTTCTTGTTCTCCATTTAATGAATTTATATATTTTTTAATTTTTTCTATATCTATTTCTTTTGGTGCATCCGAAATAACACTAACATTTGTGTTAGTTTTAATTCTAGATAATTCGCTCATATCAGTAGAATTGTATATATCTTGATTCCTTTTTGTTCTACTTAAGCTACCTAGTTCTGAATTTTCATATCTATCCATTCTTGAACTCATATCATTCACCAGTATAATAATATCATAAAATAGTATTAAATTCAATAAATCTAACTTTACACTTCTATAGATTTTTTTAAATTTTTAATATATAATTTAAGTTGGAGGATTAATATGGAAAAAATTAAAGTAAATGAAACTTGCATCGGATGCGGTTTATGTGTTAGTCAAAAAGAAGAATATTTCGAATTTAACGATGAAGGATTAAGTCAAGCTAAAGATGTTGAAGTTAAACCTGAGGACAAAAAAGAACTTTTAAATATCGTTGAAAGTTGCCCTGTTGGTGCAATCGTTATTGAAGAAGAAAAAGAAGCTTAATTATTTAAAGCTTCTTTTATTTTATGTTTACATAATTGTATAGTTGTTTTACTTCTTTTGTTGTAAGAGGTCTATACTCACCTATTTTCATTCCTTCTAAATCAAAGAATGCATAGGAACTTCTTTTTAATTTTAATACTTTGTGTCCAAGTGCGGCAAACATATTTTTAACTTGATGATTTCTACCTTCTGTTATTGTTAATTCAACATATGATTTGTTGTTTTTTTTGTCTACTTTTTTTAATTTAGCTCTAGCCTTTTTAGTTTTAACTCCATCTAGTTCGATTCCCTCTTCAAGTTCATGAATTTCTTTTCCTGTGACAATTCCACTTACCTTAGCAATATATGTTTTTTCAACGAAACCTTTTGGATGAGTTAATTTATTAGTTAGCTCTCCATCGTTAGTTAACAATAATAATCCTGTAGTATCATAGTCAAGTCTTCCGACTGGAAAGATTTTTTTATCAGTTTCAATTAAATCAACAACAGTTGTTCTTCCTTTTTCATCTCTTACTGAGCATATTGTTTTTTCTGGCTTATAAAGTAAATAATATTCTTTTTCTTTTCTATAAACCTCCATGTTTTCTACTTCTACTTCATCTTTTTCGGACACTTTTGTTCCAAGTTCAGTAACTACTTTTCCATTAACTTTTACCTTACCTGCTAAAATTAGTTCTTCACTTTTTCTTCTAGAAGCAATACCACAAGAACTTAAATATTTTTGTAATCTTTCCATACTTGCCACCTCAACTAGAGATTATACATTATTATTTCCAAAATAACAATAAGTCTTTTAACTTCTTTAATCTACTTTGATATTTTAAAATATATAATTTTTCACTATGAATTAGAGTGTCATCTAAATAAATGTTTACATAGGTTTTATTTTCACCTAGATTTGCTTTGATTTTTAATTTTTTTATTTCATCTTTTGTTAGTAACATATTAAAATCATTTTTTATGTAATAGTGGTCATGATTTTTATTTTTCGCCTTGAATGAAAATGTATTTTTATCTAACACTTTATATCTTTCATAATTATCAAAATATTTTTCATATAAATTTTTATGTAGGTTAAATTTGTCAGACTCGTCTATTGAGGTTATTATTAAAGTTTTATTACCTTTCTTTGCAGCTGAAACAAATACTTGGCCACTTGCTTTTGTGTATCCGATCTTGCCACTTATTAAATATTTATATTCACTTAATAGTTTATTTTTGTTATACCAAATATAATTATTGACTTTATATTTTTTTGTGCTTGTAATTTTTAAAAAATCTTTATTTTTTATTGCATATCTCATTAATTTAGACATGTCTTCTGCAGTTGAATAATTCTTTGTGTCATCATTTAATCCATGAGGGTTTTCAAAAGTAGTATTATCCATTCCTAGTTTATGAGCTTTAAGATTCATGTTAGCTATAAAATTATCATATGGCATTGTTTTTGAAGCGATTATCATAGCTGCATCATTTCCACTTTGAAGCATTAAGCCATGAAGTAGATCATTTAAAGTAAAAATTTCATTTTCTTTAACATATATCATCGATCCATTTACTGTTCTAATTTCTTCACCTACTTTTAATTTATCAGTTAGTTTTGCATTTTCAAGAGCAATTATAGTTGTCATAATTTTTGTAGTTGATGCGATTAGTTTTCTCTCACTTTTGTTTTTACTATAAAGTACTCTACCAGAGTCAGCGTCCATTACTACTATTGATGCATTTACATTTATGCATAATAAAAAGATTAATACTAGTAATATTTTTTTCATATTAAATCTTATGTTCGTTATTACAAAATATTAATCTTTTAAAAATTTTTCGTTTACTATATTTATAAAATTATAGTCTTTCATTCTAAGAAATTTTATTTTTTTATTTTTAACAAAACATTCTATTTTCTTTACATTTTCATATCTTTTATTTGTTCCGTCAAATGTTATGATTAAATCCCTTTTTATTGGCTTAACTAAAATATGTTTCTTTTCTGGAAGTACTATTGGTGTTAATAAATTTCTATATACTTTTGTATTTAATGGTGCGATTGGTGTAATTTGTAGAGTATGAAGTGTGTTATAAATAAGTGCTCCATGAAAACTTGTGTTGTATGCACTACTTCCTACTGATGTTGAAACTAGAATACCATCTCCTGCGAATGTTTCTAAAAAGTACCCATCAACATATATTTCCATAGTTAGTGCATTTAGTTCCATTTGCCTAATAACTATTTCATTTAATGAGAAGTGTCTTGAAACTGAATCGTCTGTTGTTATTTTTGTTTCGAGTGTACCAATGTTATCAACTTTAAAATCATTGTCATTTAATGATGAAACAAAATACTCAAGATTATCTGGTTTTATTTCTTGTAAGAAACCGAGCGTTCCAGTGTTTATTCCAACATAATAGATGTCACTATTGAAATTAGTATTGTTAACCATTCTTAAAAATGAACCATCTCCGCCTATAGCAATAGCTAAATCATAGTTTTCTTCTACTATTTCAAAATTATATTTTTCTAATTCTTCTATAAGTTTTAACTTAATTTTATATGACGTTTCATTTTCATTTGCAAATATTTTTACTCTATTTATTTTTCTCATTTATTTACCTTTGTATTTAAATAATACACTTGGTCTATGACCTTCTCCAGTTTTAATCTTATCAGTTTTTTCTACCTTATTAGCAATTATTCTTCTAAATGCTGGGTCTAATAATTTCTTATTAAGTATTACTTCATATACTTGTTGAAGTTCACCAAGTGTGAAATATTCACTCATCATATTAAATACTATATCTGTGTACATTATTTTGTTTTTTAATCTTTCGATACCACTTACTATTACAAGTGGGTGATCAAACGCTATTGAATCATTTTTTACTATATCAAATTTATATCTGTCTGTTGTGCTTTCTTTAAGAGTTTTGCTAACTATAAAATTTAATGTTTCATTTCCATTATCAAGTGTTAAATTAAATTCTTTTTCATCTTCTATATAGCTAATATTAAACCATGATGCATTTTCGTATAATGAATCATTTAGTTTATTTTTATCTACTAGAGCGATATATGAAACACTTAGCACTCTTGTTCTTGGGTCTCTATTAACACTGTCAAAAGTGTATAGTTGTTCCATAAATATATTGTGTAAATTTGTTTCACTCGCTAAAACTCTTCTTGCTGCTTCTTCAGTTGTTTCCGTATTTTTTACAAACCCTCCGGGTAAACACCATTTATCTTTAAATGGATATTCTTTTCTTTTGACAAGTAATACACTATAAAATTTTTCTTTAAGTTTTCTATAGTTATTTTGTACTCCATTTGATACGCTTAGTAATAATACATCACTTGTAACAGATGGACGCTCATATTGATTAACGTTATATTTTTTTAAAAATTCTTCTTCACTTTTGTATTCCATATTTTCTCCTTATAAAATTTCAATTAATTTATCTAGTATATCATTTACGATTAATTCTTTTACTTCTTTACGTGGCTTGTTTGGAACTGTTATTTTCATATCAGTATGTGTATTATTCTTACTGTTAAAAATGCTTACAAATACTTCATTATCGTTACCACTTAAATTATTTTCATCAACTCTATTTATTTTTCCAGTTATGCCTACTCCATAAGTACTTCCTGCAAATTCACTTATTTTTTCACTCATTTCATGAGCAGTTTCAATACTATAAACTGAATACTTATCAATTACTTTAGCATCTACTCCCATTTTAATTTTATATTCATTTGAATAAGTTACTGCTGAAAACTTTAATACTTCACTTGAACCGTCTACACATGTAATTGTACTTGCGAAATATCCTCCTGTGCAACTTTCCATTGATGCGATTGTTTCTTTTTTATCTATTAATTTTTTTACGACTTCTTTTTCTTTCATAATACCTCTTTTATATAAATTGATTATAACACATTATTAACTAACATATAAATTATTTCTTTTAATATAATCATATACTTTTGAATCGATATACTTTAAAACCTTATCATTATTGTTTGATACCATACTTCTTACGATTGTTGATGATATTTCATCTTCAGATATTTTGCTTGTAACTATTACATTATATTTTTTATACTTTTGATAAATTGACTCATCAATATTGTTTCTCCTTATAACTATTAAATTGTAATTATTTAGTATTTCATCAACATTTTTCCATTTATCAAAATATTCAAGTAAATCGTCTCCAATTATTAAATATATTTTAGAATCTTCATATTCATTTTTGATATTTCTTAATACTTGATAAGTAAATTCGCATTTGTTATTTTTAGTATCTATTAAAATATTTTTAGTTTCATATAACTTTAGCATGTTAATTCTATCGGTAATACTTATAAGATTATTTTTATCCCAGTAACTTAGTGTTGGAACTATTAACACTTTATCAACATATTCTTTTAGTACTTTCTTAACTACTTTTATATGTCCTTTATGAACTGGATTAAAACTACCTACATATACTCCTATTTTCATATAGTAAGTTTTCTTTCTAAACCTTTTCTTTTAAGTTTTACTTCAACTCCTTCAAAACCATAAAGTCTTCTATCATAATCTCTATATTGTTGATATCTAACACTATTTACCTCATAACCTTTTCCTCTTAAGTGTTCACTTAGTACTTCTTTTATATCTGATTCGTCTATACTATAAGTAATAGTATGTTCAATTTTGCCAAGTACTTCATCCATCATAGTTTCTTTTGTTTCAAATTTTATTCTTGTGACTAGTTCTTCAATCTCGTAAAGACCAAAGCACTCTTCTGTTGTAGTTATTGATATTTTAATTTTCTTGCCTAACTTTTCTTCGTAATGTTTTTCTAATAGTTTTACTAAATCATTTTTTGAAATTTTAAGTGTTATTTCCTCTTTCATATTATTTATCTCCTTCATAATATTGTTTAATTAAATTTAAGTTTTTTCTTCTTTCTATTAAATTTATTGTTGCGTTTGTAAGCAAGTATGAACCATTTTGTCTAATAACTTTATAGTCTATTCTTCCAACTTCATAACCTTTTTCTCTTAATAATTCATTCATAACTTCTTCAATATCTTTTTGTTCAATTGTATAAGTTATGTCTACGTCTTTACTACCTATTCTTTCTTTTACAACAAATGTCATATTTATACTTACACCATCACACCAGTATTCTTCTACTCTTTTTTCTACATGAATCTTTAATGATATATTTTTATTTAATGCTTTAGAATAATATTCTTCAAGTATTCCTTTTAGTTCTTCACTTGTTAATTCTAGTTTGATGTCGTTTGTCATATTAATTCCTTTCATATACTGGTATGTTAAACTTATGTAAATTATTTGTATGTAGTTTGTCAACTTTACTTTTTGTTTCTTTTGATACTTCTTTGCCTTCTATAACTGATGCGATATCTTTATATTTAACACCTAACTTATCCTCATCAGTTTTACCGCTTAATCCATCACTTGGACTTTTGAATAGTACTTGTTCTGGTACTTCTAAATACTTTCCAATTTCAATTACTTCATCAACTGTATAGTTATTTAATACTCCGATATCATAAGTTGAGTCGCCACCTTTAGTAAAATAACCTACATAAAGTTCACATTTGTTTGAAGTTCCAGCTACTAAATAAGTTCCATGTTTTAACTCTGAATATAATGCAGCAATATAATAACAAGCACTCATTCTAAGTCTAGGTTTTATATTAATATCGCTGTTTAATAATTCACTTTCATTAAAGTTGCCTAACAAAGATATTTCGTTTTTAAAGGTATCGAATGTACTTGTTAAATCTATATTTATTAGTTCAAATCCATATTTATCACTTACTAGTTTTGCATCAGTTGCATCTGTACTTTTAGAATGACATGGAAGAGTTATGCCAACTACATTTTCACTTCCTAGTGCTTTTGAGAATAATGCAGCTACTACACCTGAATCTTTTCCTCCGCTTATTCCTAATACTACACCTTTTAAATTATATTTTTTGTAATATTCTCTTATAAATTCAATTATTTTTTCTGATTCTTTTTTAGCATTAAATTTCATATTTTCCTCCTACTTTAATACCCTTTTTAACTCTTCGTCCTTACTTAAACTTCTTGCATCCATTATCATTTTTCTTTTTAATGTTAATAATTCTTTTGATAGTCCTACATGATGTGTATGTGGATTATATAATCTTTGTGATTCTGGATATATTGTTTTTATTTGTTCACTTGCATAACTTCTTGTTTCTTCAAGAGTTGGTTCTTCATACACTAGTTTTCCGTTTATAAATATAGGAACCTGTAATTCTTTTTTTACATAGTTTTTAATAGTATGCCTTTGATAATCATTATGTTCATTAATAATTGTGTACCCATCATCACTTATTTCTTCATCTTTAAGTGCGATTACATCAGCTACTGCATAACCGCTGTTTTTATCATAGAATCTTATTACTTTTTTAAATCCTGGATTTGTTATTTTACCGACATTATCACTTATTTTTATTTTTGGTTCTATCCTGTCTTCTTTTTCAATTGCTGATAGTTTATATACACCACCAAATACTGGTGAACTTTTTGATGTAATTAAGTTTTCACCTACTCCGAAAGAATCAATTGGTGAGCCTTGTTCTAATAGTGAAGTGATTGTGTATTCATCTAGAGAGTTTGAAATACATATTTTAGTATCTGTAAGTCCAGCATCATCAAGCATCTTTCTTGCTTCTTTTGATAAATATGAAAGATCTCCACTATCAAGTCTTATTCCTTTTAGTGTGTAACCATTTGGTATTAAATAATCTTTAGCAACTTGTATAGCATTTGGTACTCCACTTTTTAGTGTGTCTATTGTGTCTACTAGAAATACTGAATCATTTGGAAAGCATTTTGCATATGCTAGAAAAGCATCATATTCACTATCATATTTCATTATGTGAGAATGTGCCATTGTACCTAGTAGTGGAACCCCATATCTTTTTCCAGTTTCATAACAAGATGTACCAATGCATCCACTTATGTAAGCATCTTTTGCTCCTACGATTGCTGCATCACTTCCTTGAGCTCTTCTTGCTCCGAATTCCATAACTCCTTTATCTTTAGCTGCATTAGTAATTCTTCTTGCTTTTGTTGCAATTAAACTTCCGTGATTAAATTTATTTAAAAGATCAGTTTCAATTATTTGAGCTGCTAAAGCGTTGGCTCTTACAGTTATGCAAGGTTCTCCTGGAAACATTATTGTTCCATCTGGTACTGCATAAATATCACCAGTAAACTTAAAGTTTCTTAAATACTCTAATGTTTTTTCACCAAACTTATTTAAACTTCTTAAGTATTCTATATCTTCTTCAGTGAATTTTATGTTTTTAATGTATTCTATTATTTCATGAAGGCCACATATTACATTGTATCCTCCGTTATCTAAATTCTTTCTAAAGAATACATCGAAGTAACAAACTTCATTCTCCTTTTTATTTCTAATATCTGTATGTTCCATTGTAAGTTCATAAAAATCAATTAACTTTTCCATTATATATTTTCAACTCCTATTCCTTGGTTTTTCATCAATCTTAATGCCATACTGTTGTATTCTCTTCTATCATGCACTTCGCTATTAAATGTTTCTACTGCATTTTGAGGTACTCTCACAGTTACATCTTTATTTTGTTCATCAAAGTAATTAACTAGTGGTATTGCTAAATTCATAACACATATATCTGTACAACATCCTGTTATTACAACTTCTTCTAATGATTTCATTCTTTCAATATCTCTCATAAAGTTTTTAGCAAATATAGTACTTGTTGAATTCTTTTCATAACTTAGTGCTCTACTTTCATATTGTGATAATTCACTAATTAATTCAGCTTCAGTTGTTCCTTTTATACAATGAGGTGGATACTTTTTAAATTCAACTGAATCATAATCATGTGTGTCTTTTATGAATGCTACTCCTTCTTCTTCACTTAGATAACTTTCGACTAATGCTTTTATTCTTGGTGTGATGTGATTAATATTTTTATCACTCATTTTCCCTTCCTTGATAAAACCATTTACCATGTCTACTACTATTAATAGTTTCTTTAATTCTTCTCTTTTTTTCATATTCCTCCTTTTGTTATTAACATTTTATTAATAACAATCATTATTTTAAAAGAGAACTTTTTGTCTCTTGTTATTAACATTATATTAATAACAGATTTATTTGTCAACTCTTTTTCATAAAAAAATAAAAAGTTTTACCTTTTTATTCATTTTCATAGTCATAAAGTCCATGTATTTTTTCTAGTGTTTCTCTATCAGGATTTTGTATAACCCATTCATCATCTTCTTTATTTAAATGTATTTTTATTTCATAGTCTACTGTATCATTCATCTTTAGCATTTCTTCTAATCTATATTTTGTATAACTATCAATATCTATAGTTGTTCCATTTGATGTTGTAAATTCATCTAAATGTTCATTATAATATTTTTCTGCGTTAACATTAGATTTGTAAAAATCATACACTGTTATACTTACTGTAACAGTTGCGTTATCTCCGTTAATTTGTTCATCTTTGATAGAATATTTTAAATTTTCATATTGTCTTTCTAATACCTTTTTATATATTTCTTTATTTGCATCTGATAGATTTTCACTTGCGACTGTTGTTTCTAAATCTTTTCTAACATTTTCAGTTATACTATTAAATTGATTCATATAGATTTCTACTTTTGCTTTAGGTGTGTTAGACATAGAACAAGCTGTTAAAGTTAAAGCAAATAATACAGCTATTAATACTTTTTTCATAAATCCTCCTAGTAATATTTTTAACAATTATAATAAAAATATACTAAGAATTAATTAATTCAATTATCTTAAATAACTTATTATGTTTATCTGAATATTCATTTTTGATAGAACTCAATAATTCATCATATTTATTAGAAGAAGATGTTTTACCAGACCATTCATAATATAAATAATCTATTAGTTCAGTATTATCTTTTGAAGAAATTAAAAATTCTAATAATTTATTTTTTATATTTTCTTCTCTTCTTGTAGTTAATT
>CAVIUL010000058.1:0-11171 GCA_963645885.1 bacterium
TATCTTAACCATTTTTATTATATCATTTTTACAATAAAAAAACGAGATATAAGTGAACTTTATTGGTTAAGATAAAGTTTTATCTCGCAATTTAATTTTATCACATCTTTTTACAAAAGAAAAGAGTATTGAACTTTGTCAACACTCTGAAATATAAGTATTCTATACTTATATTTCTTCTATTTTCATAAAATTAGTTTTTTTATCTTTTGTATTATTTGGAAAACCACCAGTAACTACAATCATATCACCTTTATTAAGTTCCATAAATTCCATTGATTTTGCTTTAGCATCTTCAATAATTCTATCAGTAGAACTATATACTTCAGTAACAACTGGATATACACCACTATTTAATGATAAACCATAAGCAACTTTCTTACTTGGACATGCAGCTAATATTAAATTTCTTGGTCTTAAGTTACTAATTAATCTAGCACTTGTTCCACTCATAGTAGCAGCTACTATTAATTTAGTATCAAGTAAGTTAGAAACATCAAATACACTATTTGCTATAGCTCCGGCTATATCTTTAGTAATATATTTTGGATAATATTTATAATCAAAATGATTTTCTGCTTCTTCACAAATATTTGACATGTATGTAACTGTTTCAACTGGATATTTACCAGTAGTAGTTTCTCCACTTAACATAACAGCATCTGTTCCATTTATAACAGCATTAAATATATCAGATACTTCTGCTCTTGTAGGCCTTGCATTATGTTTCATACTTTCTAGCATTTCAGTTGCAACTATACAAAATTTATTTTGACGTCTACATTCATCAATAATTTCTTTTTGAAAGTATGGTATTTGTTCCATAGGAGCTTCAACACCTAAGTCTCCACGAGCAACCATAATTCCATCTGATACACTTACTATTTCGCTTAAGTTATCAATACCAGTTGTACTTTCTATTTTAGATATAATTTTTATATTAGCATTTTCTTCTTCAATAATTTTTTTAGCTTCTAATACATCTTCTTTAGTTGATACAAATGACAAAGCTAAAAAATCTCCTTCATGATTACATGCATATCTTATATCTTCATCATCTTCTTTAGATATAAATGGTATATCTAAATGTACTCCAGGAACACTTAAACTTTTTCTATTTCCAAGTACTCCTCCATTAATTATTTGACAAGTTGCTCCATCATCTTCTTTAGAAATAACTTCTATTTTCATAAGACCATTTTCAAGTAATACTATGTCTCCTACTTTTAATGAATCAATTGCTTGTGGATGATTAACAGAAAATCTCTCTTCATTTCCAAGAACATTTTCTTTAACCATTCTAATTGTTTTACCTTCAACTAGATTTATAGAATTGTTTTCTAACATTCCATTTCTAAATTCAGGACCTTTAGTATCATATAATATTCCTATATAAAGTCCAGTATTATTCCTCACTTCATTTACTACTCTAACAACATTTTCTCTTTCTTCTAAAGTTGCATGGGAAAAGTTTATACGAGCAGTATTCATTCCATTTTGAACCATTTTAGTCATAGTTTCAGTATTACAACTAGCAGGTCCTATGCTACATATAATTTTTGTTTTTTTCATATTTTCCTCCCCTTTTTCGTCACATCATCACACTAAAAAATAAGTGTGTAGATATATTACCACAACACTTACTTTTTTTCAAGATTTACATCACAATAATTCCATAAACCAAGTTTACCTTTACATGGTATTGGTTTTTCATATTTAACAACATTTTCAAGTTTCCAAGCATATGTTTCAGTATGATTACTTCTTCCGTATACAACTGGATCAATACTCCTAAGTTCTCTATTAAATTCTTCATCAACAAGTATACAATCAGTTATAGTAGCTTCTCCAATAATGTATCCAGGTTTAATATTAATATCATAGTCTTTAAATCTTTCCATCATATCTTTTTCAACACCAAGTCCAGCATGTATAAGTATTTTACCTCTGTATTTAGTTTTCCAACTACGAAACTCATATTTTTTATATTCTTCTATTATTAAAGATGCCCAAGGTTCTTTTATAGTTAATGCTTTCATATCTCACCTTACATCTTTATTATAACAACACCTATTATAATAAGTATAGATGCTATAACTTTTTGAATAAACTTACATTTACTTTTGCAAACAAAGTATTCATACATAGTATTTAATATTGATGTTAATGTTAAAAGTGGCGCAATTAAAGTAACATTACCAAGTTGATATGCACGAACTGATGCAATTAACATTAAACACCAAGTAAATGCTGCAAGCAAGAAACTCTTTTTATCATAAGAATCAAACTCTTTTTTTAATTCTTTTAAACTATGTTTACCAAATATAAATATTAATATTGATGGTGTAAAAACAGTTAAAATTGTATAAAAGCCTAAATTAAAATAATTAGAAATATTAACATTTATAAGCATTGCAACTGCAAATAAGAAATTAGATATAAATGACATAATAAAATATTTATTAAATTTTATTTTTCCTTTATCAAATGCAAGTAAAACATTCGCAAATATAATTATTAATGAACCAATGATTTTTTTAAGAACAACTGGCTCTTTTAAAAATATAAATCCTAGAATTATCAAAAACACTGTAGATAATTGTTTAAGCATACTAAATACTGAAGGATCAAGTCCATATCTAGCCTCAATATTAAGTCTATCTGTTATAGCATATATACTAACAACAGCAACTAATGTTAAATATACACTGGAATCAGTTGGCCAAACAAAATCGAAAAATGGAATAAAGAATATAGCAAAAAACGCAGTAAATATTTCAAGTAATATTGTAAGAGCACCAGCACTCTTCATATTACGATTTGATTTTTTAAAAGCTTGAGCAAATATAACCGCAGAAACTAAATATAAAATTACCCAAAACTTCCAACTAAGTAATATTTTCATCATTATTTAATTAACTCCATTTCTATACCAACTACACCATATTTAGATTGCTCTTCGCTACTATAATATAATTCCATATCTTTAGGATCAGCTTCTTCATCTTCTTTATATCCCATAGATACTTTATTAAAATGTTTATATAATTCTTCAAAACTAGGATATTTATGTAAAGCTATTACCTTAACTTGAATCTTATCTCCATCACTTCTATTTTCAAAAGTGATTTCATCACCTACACTAATCATTTGTCTTTTTTCATCATAAAGTCTTAACTCTATAGTTTTACTACCATTCTTAATTAATTCAAATGGTTCTTTATGAAGTCTCATCATATGTTCCATATTATCACCATAAAAATTATAACAAAAGAAAAGTACTATTTCTAGTACTTTTTATTTAACAGTAAATTTAAGTGTACTTGGTATTTTAGTAACACTGTTATCATTAAACTTAGCTGCAGTTGCATCATCTTTTGCATATCCTGTAGTTGCTTTAGCCCCAGAAAACATTCCTGACATATTAGTTACCTTAGAAACATCAAAACTACTTAAATCTAGCTTCGTAGCATAACTATTTTTAAACATCTCTTCCATATTCGTTACATTAGATGTATCAAATTTCTCTAGTCCAATTATTGAAGTGGCTCTACAACCATCAAACATATATAACATAGTAATTACATTATTCGTTTTAAAATTGCTTAGATCTAAAGTACTAACAGAACTGCCTCTAAACATCCAACTCATATATTTTACCTTACTTGTATCAAAATTTGATAAATCTAATGATTGAACACTACTATAGCCAAACATTGCTCCCATATTTATAACATTACTAGTATTAAAATGACTTACATCAATTTTAGTAGCACTAGTTGCATAAAACATATTTATCATACTAGTAACTTTACTTGTATCAAAATTACTTACATCAAGTTCCGTAGCTCTTGAACCATAAAACATTGTGCTCATATTTGTTACATTACTAGTATTAAATTTTTCTAGCCCCTTAATGGTTTTTGCATAAGAAATAGTAAACATTTGGGTCATATCAGTAACTTTGCTTGTGTCAAAATTACTTAAATCCAATGAAGTAGCACGACTATAATAAAACATATCCCCCATATATATAACATTTGAAGTGTCTAGCTTATCTAATCCAACAATTTGTGATGCCTGAGAATATCTAAATAATCCATCCATATTTGTAACATTTGAAGTATTAAGATAGCTTACATCAAGCTTAGGTGCAACTGTTTCATTAAACATATGAGTCATATTAACAACTTTAGAAGTATCATAGCTTTTCAAATTTATCTCATTCAAATTAGTTCCGCTAAACATAAAACCCATATTAGTCACATTACTTGTATCAAAATCTTCATATCCTTTTATTGTGCTAGCTTTACAATTATAAAATAAACCGCTCATATTTACAACTTTACTTGTATTAAAACTAGTTACATCTAATTCACTCAAAGACTTAGTATTATGAAACATGTACATCATTGTTGTTACTTTGCTTGTATCAAATGAAGTAAGACCATTAATAGATTTTAACTTATCATCACCAGCAAACATCCAACTCATATTTGTTACATTACTTGTATTGAAACTACTTAAATCTAATGACTGAACAGTATTATCATAAAACATATTTGCCATACTTGTAACTTTGCTAGTATTAAAATTGCTCACATTAATCGTTTCATTTTCTCCATAAGAGAACATATAAGCCATACTCGTAACATTTGAAGTATCAAAACTGCTTAAATCTAAATTAGTAACTTTGCTATAACCAAACATTGCATTCATATCAACTATTTTTTTAGTATCAAAACTACTTAAATTTAAAGTTTTTGCTGAACTTTTATAAAACATAGATGACATATAAACAACATTTGAAGTATCTAAACCTTTAAGATTTATAGTTGTGGCATTGCTGCCACTGAACATACCTTGCATATCAGTAACTCTTGATGTATTAAAATAACTTAAATCTAAATCTTCTGCCCTACTGTTATAGAACATATTACTCATATTAGTAACTTTAGAAGTACTAAAAGAACTCAAATCAATACCTAAAGCATTACTATTAGCAAACATGTAAGACATAGAAACTACAGGTTTACCATTAATATATGTACATGGTTTAGAAGTTACTTCCGAAGCACTAGATTGGCTAATTGAACACCCCAACCATCAGTATAAATATTTGACCAAGCATTCGTTTTACCGCTACTATAAGCTCCTTGTTGCATATATCTATAAACATATTGACCCTTAATATATTCACTACCTTGAGTCATTTCACCATCAAATGTACAATATGTATTTTTATCTGCATTTTCACATATTTCATCGTCATTGCAAGAACAATATTCTTTGAAATCATAATCATCATCAGTCAAATATTCATAATTATCATCTTTATCTTTTCCACAAAACAAAAATGCTTTTTCATTTGTATAAGTATTAGTATCATCATCTAAATAATATGTTACATATCCCTTACAATCAGAACTTTTATATTTGATCTTTCCTATATACTTTTCATTAGAGTTTTGTAAATCTTGTAGACACACTACTTTTTTATTCTCTATACCCTTGTTATAACTTTTTGGACAAATTTTTGTTTGATCAATTGAAGACTTACAATAATCTTCAACAAAAAGATTAGCTGCATCTTTTACTTGCCCTTCTTGAACATGCATGCTTTTAATAACGTTTTCATTATAAATTTTTAATGCTGCAGGTACAGCAATCAATGTTAATACAGCGATTATAGCAATTACCGCAAGTAATTCAATTAATGTAAAACCATTTTTATTTTTCATATACTTCACCTATTATGAATTATAACACGTTTCTAAATAAAATAAAAAGGTAAATTATTTATTTACCTTTAAAATTCTAAGTGCATTTAATATTGCTATTACTGAAACACCAACATCAGCAAATACTGCAGCCCACATAGTAGCAATTCCAAGTGCAGATAATACAAGTACTGCTATCTTAACTGTTATAGCAAATATTATATTTTCTTTTACAATTCTCATTGTCTTATGAGATATTTTAATTGCTTCAGCTATTTTAGACGGTTCATCAGTCATAATTACAATGTCAGCAGCTTCAATAGCAGCATCACTTCCAAGACCACCCATTGCAACACCTATATCTGATAAAGCAAGTACAGGAGCATCATTAATGCCATCTCCAATAAACAAAAGTTTACCATCATTAGATTTTTCTAACATTAATTTTTCAACTTTTTTAACTTTATCTTGAGGTAATAACTCACTATGAAATTCATCTAGTTTTAATTCTTCACTTACTTCTCTACTTATATCAGTTTTATCTCCTGTAAGCATAACAATTTTCTTAACACTATTTTCTTTTAATGAACTAACTGCCTTATAAGAGTCTTCTTTTATTTTATCTGAAATAACTATATAACCACAATATTTATTATCTATAACAACATATACTATAGTACCAATATCTTTAGATTTATTAAATTCAATATTTTTTTCTTTTAATAGTTTTTCATTTCCTACTAAAACTTCTTTTCCATCAATTTTAGCTTGTACACCTTTTCCAGATATTTCTTTAGTATCAGTAATTTTCTTATTATCTATTTTTTTACCATAAGCATCTTTTAAAGATAATGCAATTGGATGATTAGAAAAACTTTCAGCATAAGCAGCATACTTTAATAGTTCTTCATCGCTAATAGATATAGCTTCTATTTTTTGAATTTTAAAAACTCCCTCTGTTAATGTACCAGTTTTATCACAAACAACTATTTCAGCATTAGAAAGTGCTTCTAAATAATTGCTACCTTTGACAAGTACTCCTATACTTGATGATGCACCTATTCCGCCAAAGAAACTAAGTGGAATTGAAACAACTAAAGCACATGGACATGAAACTACTAAGAATGATAATGCTCTATATATCCAAGTATTAAATGGTTGATTTAATATTAATGGAGGAAGTATTGCAAGTACTAAAGCTATAGCACATACTATAGGAGTATAATATTTAGCAAACTTAGTAATAAATGCTTCTGAACTAGACTTTCTACTACTAGCATTCTCAACTAATTCTAATATTTTACTAACTATTGATTCTCCAAACTTCTTAGTAACTTTTATTTTTAATATACCTTCATTATTTACACATCCACTAAGAACTTCATCACCTTTTTTAACACTTCTTGGAATTGCTTCACCAGTAAGAGCAAGAGTATTAAGCATTGAATTTCCTTCGACAATAATTCCATCTAGTGGAATCTTCTCACCTGGTTTAACTAATATTATTTCTTCTATATTTACTTCATTTGGATCTACTTTAATATGTTTATCATTTCTAATTACATTAGCATAATCAGGTCTAATATCCATTAAAGCAGCAACTGATTTTCTACTCTTATTAACAGCATAGCTTTGAAATAATTCACCAACTTGATAAAATAGCATAACACTAACTGCTTCAGGTATATTCCCTATACATAAAGCACCTATAGTAGCAACTGCCATCAAAAAGTTTTCATCAAATACTTTTCCACGTTTTATATTTCTAAATGCTTTTAATAAAATATCATAACCAATTATAAAGTATGCAATAATAAATATAATATTATTTATATATTTAACATTAATACTAAATAACATAGAAAATAATAACATAATTCCAGATATTATAATTCTATACAGCTGTTTTTTCATCTTTTTATTCATTACATTTCCTCAATAGAAACATCAGGTTCTTCTTTTTTAATTACTTTTTTTATTTCTTTTAATGCTTCATCTATATTATCTTCTTCACAATCAAAAGATAACTTTTCAGTCATAAAACTTATGCTTACATTATTTATTAAATCTAATTTGCTAAGTTCACTTTCTAATTCATTAGCACAATTAGCACAATCTAACCCCTCAATTTTAAACTTATAATTTTTCATATTTCCTTCTTTCTAACATCTATGTTTTATATGTTGAAGTCCTATTTCAAATAGTTTAACTATATGATCATCATCAAGTGTATAATATACTTCTTTACCACTTTTTCTACATCTTACTATTCCGCTTCTTCTTAAAGTTGCAAGTTGATGAGAAACAGCAGATTTAGTCATACTAAGTACATTAGCAATATCACAAACACACATTTCATTTTCATCTAAAGCAAATAATATTCTACATCTAGTAGTATCACCTATTAATTTAAATAGATCCGCTAGATTATTAAATGTATTTTCATCTGGCATATTTTTTTTAACATTACAAACTGCATCTTCATGTATTATATTGCAATCACAAGTAAACTCATTCTTTGACATAATAACTCCTTTAGTTGAATATTCTTTCAACTATTTATATTATAGTTGAATAACTACTCACTTGTCAATATATATGAAAAATATTTCAAAACTTTACAAAAAAAGTATTATTTTTTAAATAATACTTTTATTTAGTAAACCATTCTATATAATCAGAACGATTATTGTTATTTTCATCTAGATTTAAAACATAACTTCTTACATTACTATGACACATTTTACCAAGATTAACAAAATTATTTGATTTACCTAAAGCATTAAATGCACTTGTCATAGAACTAGATGGTGACCAATTAGTCCATCCAGCACATTTTTTACCATTAGCATCATATGCTCCACCATTCTCTCCATAACCTTTAATATTTAATGTTTTCAAATAATCTAAATTGTCTTTTAAAACTTTGTCTCCTACACTTACTCCAGAACTTATAGGAATCATACTATGAAAATATCCTTGATTATTTACTACTAAATGATACACGTATGTGCCACTGGAACTAAATCCAGAAGCACCAATTTTATTTTTATTTATTTTATATTTGTCAACAACTGCGTCAGCTGTAGCTTTAATATCACTATATGCCTGTGTAGAATAATTGCCACTAGGATAAACTACCATCATAAATGCTAAATCATTTTCAAGTTTCATATTTTTAAATTCATTTACAGCAGCACTATAGTCTCCGTTACTAGCAGGTAACATAACTATTAATGGCATATTTTCTTTAGCATTTTTTTGAACAAATAAAGTGTATTTAGTAATACTTCCTACTCCAGTATACTCATATGAACCAGCACTTATATTCAAACTATTTCCAGTATTAGTACCAGAACCACTATTATTATTTTCGCTATTGCCATTATTATTTTTATCTATATCACTTTTTATATCTTTATATAAATTATCTAAACGTTCTTCTAAACTAGCTCTTTCATTTTCATCTTTAATTTTAGAAACTGCATCTTTAGCAGCATAATAGTCATTATAAGTTTTAGACTTTTCAGCAGAACTTAATAATTCCTCTGCTCTTGAAGTATATGCATTACTGATAATTTCAGTATCAGCATATAAACAATCTCTATATTCATTATTAGTATCACTTATTTTAACAATTACATTAACTAAAGTTGGTATTAAAAATATAACTACAGCTGCAATTGAGTTACTTATAAGTTGTTTTTTAGCTTTAGCAAGTAAATCATCATTACCAGTTTTAATGGTACTCATAAGAGTTATCATACCAGTTAAAATTAGTAATATAGGTACTGCAATTTTAATAATTAATATAATCATATTAATTATTCTCATTACTTCTAACACTTGAGGATTAGAACATATACTTAGAATCATAATATTTCACCACATTCATTATAACATAATTACTTTTTATTTATTATATTATCCATAGATTTTACTATAACATTTTCAGGTATTACACCTCTTACCATAGTAAGAGGATATATATTAGAATTTGAATTAATTATAGTGCTAGGACATACAACACTATTACATCCTATTTCAACATTATTTCCAATTATAGAACCCATCTTTCTAAGTTTAGTATCGATAGAATTATCTTTATTTCTAACAAATACATTAGTATTATCGCTTTTAACATTAGAAAGAATAACTCCAGCTCCAGTATGAGCTTTACTTCCCAAAATAGAGTCACCAATATAATTAAAATGAGGACAAGCTACTCCATCAAAAAGAATAGAATTTTTAACTTCAGTAGAATTTCCTATAACACAATCTTTACCAATTATAACAGAACCTCTAATATAGGCAGAATGTCTTATTACACTATTTTCACCAATAATAGTAGGTCCAACTATATGAGCACTCTCATCAACTTGAACACTTTTATGAACATAAACATTCTCTTTTAATTTTATATATTCACCTCCCAAAGTAGGAATTATTTCTAATATATAATTTTTGATTTCGGGTAATACCTCCCAAGGATATTCTACTTTATCAAATAAATCCTTAGCTATTGTATTATCTAAATTTAATAATTTTTCATATTTTTTAATCATTATCTTCACCATTATTATTTTAACATAGATAATAAGTTTATAATACTATATATTATCTATTTCAGTTCTCTATCCTGAATATATTTAGAATTTAATATATTTTCATCACTTAAAATACTTTGTCCTAAATTCTTTTCTATATCCTCACGTGCAACTTTAGAAGCATGACCACCCAGTTTAGCAATTATTTTATTTTGTTCTAAACCATATGGTTTATGTTTCTTCACAAGTTCTCTTGTAGTTATTTCTCCTAAATCAGCAAGTGCAACTTCAATATCTGTCATATTATCTCTTAATGATTCTTTCTTTAGTCCTTTAAATTCCTTATACTCATTTGCTGTCATTCCTGACCATTCTTTATAAATATCGTTTGTTAATATTGCAAATTCTACTTCTTCTGTTACTCCACCTTTTCTCCATACATCAGTTAATTTCTTTCTATCTTGCATTCCTTTAATTCTTTTAATAATCCACTCTTCATCATATCCTTTAGCCCGATATGTATCTATTGCTCGTTGTACTGTTATTGATGGGTCAAATACTTCGTCTATTCTTTCTTTTCCTAGTCTTGCTAGCCATAATTTAATAGGCTCTGCATTTTTACTTGGAATTGATTCGATTATTCTAAACATTTCTTCAATATCACAAACGTCAGTTAAACGGTATTTGCCATCTGCTGACTTTAATTTTAACTGTCCGATTTTTTCGGACACTTCATTTCCTTCTTGTTCTAATTTGCTTTTTAAGTCACTCCAATACTTTCTAGGCCTACTGCTTTCAGATAAAACCCCTACCACATCAACAACACTAATATAGTATTTCTGCTTTTCCTTATCCCACACAGTTCTTATTGTTTCATTATTAAATATTTTATTTATTAATAATT
>CAVIUL010000059.1:0-11133 GCA_963645885.1 bacterium
TTTAGAAGATTCAAATGAATTTAAAAAATTTGCAAAGTTAAATAAATAGTCAGTTTTAACTGACTTTTTTAATGACAAAAAAACTTAATAATGGTATTATAAATATAATAGGAGTGAGTAGAAGTGACCATAGACGAATTACCAATAGTGATGGCTAGATGTTTATTTTTCACAATATTAATAGAACTTATAGTAGCACTAATTTTAGGAGTAAGAGATAAAAAAGATATTTTAAATATAATACTTGTTAATACCATGACAAATCCTTTACTTGTATCAGTAACTGTATACATTACTTATAATAGGATTTTTAATAGGATTGCTTCAATAATAATATTAGAACTTTTAGTAGTTATTGTTGAAGAATTTACATACAAAAAAATATTAAATTTCAAAAAGATAAATCCATTTGTACTTTCACTAATATTAAATGCATCATCATACTTTATTGGTGAAATTATAAATTATTTTATTTATTAAGGAGTAAATATGAAAAAGAAATTGTTAATTATTTTAATTGGAATGCTATTATTATTGCCAGGTTATATAAAAGCAAATGTTATACCAAAAAAAGTTGATCCATATAAAGTTATTACTATAAAAGATAGTGAGGTTATATGTGGTGAAGAAGAAATAACTATAAAGAAAGGTGAAGTACTTGAAGTAACCTATGAAGTTTTTGATAGCAATTCTTTAATATTTAAATACGGAAAAAAAGAATGCGAAATCTTAATGGAAGATGTAAAGTTACAAATAAAAGAATTTGATATTGAAAAAGCAAAAGATAAAATTAAATTTAAGAATGAAACAGGTATATCATATTCATCATTTGAAATGAAATATGGACCTTCAGTTGTGTACGAAACAATACAAGAAATACCAAATGAAACAAAAATAAATATTTTGGGGAAACTTGATGATTGGTATTATATAGAATATAACAATAAAAAAGGATGGGTAAATGATTTATTAGTCAAATTCGAAGGAAATTATATAAACCCAAGAACACAATCTATCTATTTAGATCAAGATGGAGAAAAAGAAATAGGAATTATACCTGCCGGAGTAAAAATAGAAAGTATGTATTCAACAGAAAGTATTTATGAGTATAATCTTTCTTATATAACATATAATGGTGTTACTGGTTATGTGTTATATAATTTATATAAAAAAATAGATAAAGACATAACACTTGATATGGATGGTAGAATGTATGATGAAGCAAATACGGATTCAAAAGTACTAATCTCAAGAATAAAAGAAGGAACCAAAGTACATGTAGATTATGGTGTAATCAAAGATCAAAATGTGCAAGAAAAAATAAATATATGGTACTATACAAATTACAATGGCAAAACTGGATGGATATTATTAGGCACTTATTTTGATGATTATGAAGATGATAATTATAAAGATAAAATAAATATTAATAGTATCATTTTTGAAAATACTGATATTAAAATAAACGAAAAATTAAATGTTAAAGTAGATATTAATAATAATAGTGAGTTAAAGATAGAAAAAATTTTATTAGCATTTAAAAATAAAAATAATGAAAACAAATTAGTTTATTTAAATGATATAAATACAAGTCCATATATAGAAATAAATGATAAACGTTTTGAAAGTGGCGAATATAATTTAGAATATGTAAGACTAGAAATGAATAACCCTGATGAAACAAAAATATTTTATAAAACAACTGATATAAAAAATGTAGGCAATTATAAACTTAATGTAATAAACGAAGAAAGTGTCAAAGAAGAAGATAAGAATAATAAAGAAGAAACTAAAGAACAAATAAAAGAAATACATAAAATAAATAATAGACATCTATATATAGGAATAGGCAGTGCTATCTCTATAACAATAACTTCAATAATACTTATAATTTTAATTAATAAAAGAAGAAAAGAGAAATCTAATTAAAATAATAAATATATAAGTATTATTAAAAGTACAATAAGGAGTAAACATGAAAAAGAAATTGTTAATTATTTTAATTGGAATACTATTACTATCACCAGGTTATATAAAAGCAAATTATGATCCTGCGATAATAGATATATATGCATTTAAAGTTGTTGCCGATAAAAGTTTTAAAACTACTTGTGTAAATTCTAAAAGTGGAAAAATAAGTGAAGTACAAATAGAAAAAAATGAGATTTTAAGTATATTTGCTGAAGGAAATTGTATCGAGTATTATAGTTCAGGTGATTATAGTTCAGGCCTTTGTTTTAAAAAAAATAAAAATATTTGCCAAATTAATTATGAAAATTATGAGGACATACATATGCAAAATTTAGAATTTAATGTAGAAGAACATAAAAATGATATTATATTCACAAATGAGATAGAAGCATTTCCAATTGGTGCATATAACGAAGAATATGCTACCTTATATAGTGGACCATCAACAATGTATCCAGAAAAGAAAAAAATAAAAAGAAATTCAAAAATAAAAGTACTAGGACGATTAAAAGAATATACAGACTGGTATTATATTGAAACGCAAAATGTTAAGGGTTGGGTAGACGAATATTCATTGATGGTAAAACAAAGTAAAGAATATATTAATGCTGTAACTCAAAAGATTTATAAAGATAAAGATGGAAAAGAAATAGTTGGAATATTACCGGTGAATGCAATTATAAAAAATCCATATTATGCGAACAGAAGTAGTACTAGTTACTATATTAGTTATAATGGTATAAACGGGTATATTGATGATGAATTATATGAAAAAAAAGAAGGTTCACTAACCCTTAAATATGATGGAATACTATACTCGGAAAAAGATGTAAATTCAAAGAAGTTAATAAACAATAAAATAAAAAAAGGTCAAAAAATAAATTATGATTATATTAACGATAATATGCTATATTCATATGAATGTGAAGATGATGATTTAGGATATTGTGAATTCGGCTATAGTTGGTACCATACAACAATTGATAATAAAAGTGGATGGCTATTAACAAGCGAAAAACTAGATGAATATATTAATAGTAGTACGATTTCACCAGAAGAAAATATGGATGATATAACTATTGAAATGTTAAAATTAACTTTGAATAAAGCAAATCTTAATGGTTCAGCAACAATCGATATTAAAATAAATAACAAGACAATTTATGATATAAAAAATATTTATCTAATTTTTAAAGATACAAATGGAAATTATGCAAAAACAAAATGTGAAAAAACTTCTTCTGGTACATCCGTAAGTTTTAGCCCATATCAATTTAAAACAGGTGATTATATATTAGATAAGTTAGAGGTTGAATTAAATAATGATTATCAAACAAAATTAGTTTTTAACACAAGCGCAGTTATAGAAAAAAGTGATTATAAAATGAAAATATTAGCTCCTGCTAATAATGATAATAACAATAATAATGATAATAATGAAAACAAATCTGATACAAGTAATATAGAGCAACCAATAAAAGAAATGCATAAAATAAATAATACTCACTTATATATAGGAATAGGTAGTGCAATCTCTATAACAATAACTTCAATAATACTTATAATTCTAATTAATAAAAGAAGAAAAAATAAATCTAAAAATTAAGTGTTGAAAAACACTTTTTTTATTGGAAAAACCAATATAAATTGAATTTTATGCTAAAAAATGATATAATATGAACGTTTTTTAAAGAAATTGCAAAAAAAAGAAGTGTTTTTAAACTTTTCTTCGTATATATATTATTAGGAGGGAAAATGGCACATATTAGTCCTAAAATCATTGCTGAAATTAAATCTAGAAATAGACTAGAAGATGTTTTAAGAAGCTATGGCGTAGAGCTTGATAGTAGAAATAAAGCATTATGTCCATTTCATAAAGAGAAAACTCCTTCATTTAGTGTTAAACCTGAAGAACAAATATTTACTTGTTTTGGTAAATGTAACTTTACTGGAGATGTATTCACATTTGTTGAAAGAAAAGAAGGAGTATCAAGATTAGAAGCAATAAAGATTTTGGCTGATAGAGTGGGAATTAAATTAGACAATACTGAAGTCAAAAAAGTAAACACAAAATTTCAAACCTATTATGAAATCAATGATACAGTAAATAAATATTTTAAAAATACACTTCTATCTAAAGAAGGGACTGAAGCATTAAAATATTTAGCTGATAGAAATATGTCAAAAGAACTAATTAATGAGTTTAATATAGGCCTTGCAAGTTCAAATAAACTATATAGTATCTTATCAAAAAAATATAAAACAGAAGATTTATATGATTTAGGACTTATTAAACAAATAAATGGTAACTTCTATGACACATTTCAAAGTAGAATAATATTTCCAATAATAGATGAAAATAATAATATAGTAGCATTCTCCGGAAGAAAATATTTAAGTGATGATTTAAAAGATGATCACTTACCAAAATATCTTCATTCAAAAGAAAGCGAAATATTTAAAAAAAGTGGTATTTTATATAATATCAATAATGCAGATTCATTTATAAGACAAAGTAAAGAAATAGTACTTACTGAAGGATTCATGGATACTATTAGAATGTCATCTATAGGATATAAAAATGTAGTAGCACTAATGGGAACAGCATTCACAAAAGAACATCTAGATAAAATACTTAAATATAAATGTAAAGTAATATTAAATCTAGATCAAGATGAAGCTGGAGTAACAAATACAATTAAAATAGGGGACGAACTTCTAAAAAATAATATAGATTCAACAGTAATAGTATTTGAAGACTACAAAGATAGTGATGAATTCATAAGTAAAAAAGGAAAAGAAGCATTTGATATTGCCTATAATAATAGACTTTCATTTATAGATTTTAAACTTAAATATTTAAAATCAAGTAAAAATATGAAAGACTCAGTAGAAATAAGTAAATATATAAATGAAGCAATAGACTCTCTAGAACAAATAGATGATGATATATTAAGAGAATTAAAAATAACAGAGATTTCAAAAGAGTTTGATATAGATGACTCAGTAATAAGAAATAAAATAAAAGTAAAAGAAGTCAAAAAGAAAAAAGAAGAACCTAAAAAACAAGAAGAAAAAATAAAAGAATACAATAAGTATGATATAAGTGAATTAAGAATATTATATTTAATGTTAAATTATGATGATGTTATATTATATTTTGAAAATTCACTTGGATACTTAATAGATTCCAAAAGATCAAAACTTGCATACAAAATACTTGAATTTAAAAATGATAATGGATACTTCAATTTATTTGATTTTCAAGATTCTGTACTAGAAGATAAAGAATTAAATGATACACTTAACGAAGTATTAAATTATCATAATAATAAAGAATATACAACCGAAGAATTAGAAGATTATATAAATACTATAAAAGAGTATTCAGTAAAAAAACAAATAGAAAAATTAAAGCAAGAAATGAAAGACACCTTAGATATAAATAAAAAAATAGAAATTGCAAAAAAAATAGAGAATATAAATAAGGAAGTGTTAAAATGGTAAATAATATTAAAACATTTGAAGAAAGATTAAAAGAATTAGTAAGTGATGGTAAAAAACAAGGATACCTAACTTATGAACAAATAGCAAAAAAGACTATTGATTTAGATTTAGATGCTAACGCATTAGATCAATTATATAATACATTAAGTGAAAATCAAATCGAAGTAAGAGCTGAAGATGAAGAAGATGGTTCTCCAATAGATTTAAAAAATGATATTATAATTGATGATGTACCTGATGAAAGTAAAGACATGAGCGTTAATGACAACGTAAGAATGTACTTAAAAGAAATAGGTAAAATAAGCTTACTTAGTCAAGAAGAAGAACAAGAATTATCTAAAAGAGTAGCAGCAGGCGATGAAAAAGCTAAAAATATTTTAGCAGAATCTAACCTTCGTTTAGTTGTATCAATTGCTAAACGTTATGTAGGACGTGGACTTTTATTCTTAGACTTAATTCAAGAAGGAAATATCGGTCTTATGAAAGCAGTTGAAAAATTCGATTATGATAAAGGATATAAGTTTAGTACTTATGCTACATGGTGGATTCGTCAAGCTATAACTCGTGCTCTAGCAGATCAAGCAAGAACAATTCGTGTACCAGTTCATATGGTAGAAACAATTAACAAAATGGCACGTATTGAAAGACAAATGACTCTAGAATTAAATAGAGAACCAACTGATCAAGAATTATCTAAGAAAATGGGCCTTTCAGTAGATAAGATCGCTGAAATTAGAAAAATAAGTCAAGACCCAGTATCACTAGAAACACCAATAGGTGAAGAAGATGATTCACATCTAGGAGATTTCCTTGCTGATGAAAGAACTATGTCACCAGAAGAATTCGCAACATACGAAATACTAAAAGATGAATTACGTGAAGTATTAGATACACTAACAGTTCGTGAAAAAGAAGTATTAGAATTAAGATTTGGATTATTTGATGGTTCAAGTCATACATTAGAAGAAGTAGGAAAACAATTCAAAGTAACTCGTGAAAGAATTAGACAAATCGAAGCTAAAGCTCTTAGAAAATTAAGACACCCATCAAGAGCTAAAAAATTAAAAGATTTCTTAATTGAATAGAATAGAAGCAATATATTCATTCATAGACTTAAAAGATAGAGTAGTAGATGTAGGGTGTGATCAAGCAAAACTAGGAATACTACTAGCAAAAAGAAATCAAAAATCTATCGCAAGTGATATAAGCCCTAAAGTAATAGAAAGAGCATCACTCGATATAAGAAAGCTTGGACTAGATAACCTAATAGATTTAAGAGTATCAAATGGTCTTCAAAATATTAAAGAAAATGAAGCAGATACACTAGTCTTATCAGGCATGGGGACACATACAATATTAGAAATACTAAATAACACAAAATTAAAATTTAACAAAATAATAACCATTTCTAATAATTATCATGACATTTTAAGAGATAAAATGAATGAATTAAATTATAAAGTAGATAAAGAATTAATAATAAAAGAAAATAATAAATATTATAACTTAATACTATTTACCAAAGGAACAAAAGTGTATTCACAAAAAGAACTATTACTTGGTTTAAATCAAGTAGATAACAAACTATATAAGGAATACTTAAATCATCTATTAAAGAAATATAAAACAATAAAAGAAAGTTCAAAAGATAAAAATATAAAAATAGATGAAATGATAACGCTTATAGAAAGTACTATTTAATTAGTACTTTTTATTTTAAAATATATATGATAAAATTTAAAATGGAAGGTGATTAAAATGAGAAAGTATTTAAAATATGTATTATGTTTATGCTTATTATTTATGCTTTGTGGATGTAGTGAGGAGGAAGTAAAAATGAATTATACTACTGAAGAAGTAAATGGAAAAACAATATATAATATTGAAAATAAAAAATATGTAGAAAGTGAAGAAGCAACAAATTATGTAAAAATTGATGTAAATAATTATGGCATTATGATTGCTGAACTTTATCCTGATGTTGCTCCAATAACAGTAGAGAACTTTAAAGAATTAGTCAAAGAAAAATTCTATGATGGAATTATATTCCATAGAGTTATAAGTGATTTCATGATTCAAACTGGAGATCCAACTGGTACAGGAATGGGTGGAAGTGAAAAAGAAATCAAAGGTGAATTTAAAATTAATGGAGTTGAAAACAACTTATCACATGTAAGAGGAGTTATTTCAATGGCAAGACGTGGAAGTAATCCTGAAACAGAAGATACTATGAATTCAGCATCTAGTCAATTCTTTATTGTTCACAAAGATTCAGATTTCTTAGATGGAAATTATGCAGCATTCGGAAAATTAGTAAATGGTTATGACATTCTTGATAAAATAGCTACAACAACTACTGATCAAAATGATAAACCACTTGATGATATTAAAATGAATGGAATAAGATTTGTTACTTTATATGAGGAATAAAATGAAAATATTAGATGGAAAAAGCTTAAGTGCGAAAGTAAAAGATGAATTAAAAGGAAATGTAAATTCGTACTTTCAAACACCAATACTAGCCGTTGTTACTATCGGAGATGATGCAGCTAGTGAAGTATATGTTAAAAACAAAAAGAAAGCTTGCGAATATGTAGGAATGAGTTTTCTACATTTAGATTATGCAAGCTGTGTAAAAGAAGAAGTTGTTATTAAGAAAATAAAACAACTAAATAAAGATAAAAGTATTAATGGTATTATAGTACAATTACCAATACCAGATAACTTCAATGTATCAAAAATTATTAATACTATAGATCCAGCAAAAGACGTAGATGGACTTACAAATACTCAAGCAGGAAAACTAATTCAAAATGAAAAGTGTTTAATACCATGTACACCTAAAGGAATAATGGAAATATTTAAAGAATATAAAATTGATTTAGAAGGAAAACACGTAGTAATAGTAGGAAGAAGCAACTTAGTAGGTAAACCACTGATGTTAGAATGTCTAAATAAAAACGCAACAGTAACTATGTGTCATAGCAAAACAAAAGAATTAAAGAAATATACTAAAGATGCAGATATTTTAGTAGTAGCTGTAGGTAAGAAATATCTTATAGATAAAACTATGGTTAAAAAAGATTCTGTTATTATTGATGTTGGAATAAATAGAATAGATGGAAAACTTTATGGGGATGTTAATCCAAATGTTGAAGAAGTATGTGGATATTTAACACCAGTTCCAGGAGGAGTTGGACCAATGACTGTATCAATGCTTTTAAAAAACACATTTGAAGCTTATAAAAATCAAAATGGAATAGTTGATATGTTTGATTTAAACCAATAAAAAAGACTTGATTGAATCAAGTCTTTTAGTTTACTATCTATTATAGAATTCAACGATTAATGCATCATTAACTTCAGAATTTAATTCTTCACGTTCTGGATATCTTACATAAGTACCACATTTCTTAGTTTTATCAACTGATACATAAGCAGGAATATTAATATCCATATTAACACATTCATTAATTACTGGATGATCAAGTGAATTTTCTTTAACAGAAATAACACTACCAACTTTAACTCTGAATGATGGAATATCAACTTTCTTACCATCAACTAAGATATGTCCGTGATTAACAATTTGTCTTGCAGCTCTTCTAGTTTTAGCAAATCCCATTCTATATACTAAGTTATCTAATCTACTTTCTAAAAGTATTAATAAGTTAGTACCATGAATTCCTTGCATTTTACCAGCTGCTTCGAAAGTTTTTTCGAATTGCTTTTCTGATAATCCATACATGAATCTTGCTTTTTGTTTTTCTTGTAATTGAACTCCATATTCACTAAGTTTTTTTCTACTTGTTCCATGAATTCCAGGAGCAGTAGGTTTCTTTCTTAATTCTTTACCAGTTTCAAGCGTTGAAAAACCATATCTTCTAGATTTTTTGAATGCAGGTCCGATATATCTTGACATAGTATTTGTTCCTCCTTCTACAAATATTTGTATTAAAGGCCACCATATAAATTATAGGGAGTTTCTTAATTACTTTCGCCTTGGCAGAAGTTACTTATATTTTTTCAAAGAAACACATTACAATTTATTTAGGCACTGCCAAATAAATACTTAGTAAATTATATAATATTTTTTATTAAAAATCAACAAATTATTAGTACATTTCCCGTAAATATGCTATAATTTTAGTACGGAGAGTGATAAAATGGCAAAAAATAATATGGGTATCAAGTATAAAAGACCAAAAAGAGAAAGAAATAAAGTAAATTATAGTATGAATGAAACTGATGGATTTAAGAAATTCTTTATAGTTTTAGCTTCAGTATTAGCATTTATTGGACTTGTTTATTTAGGAGTATTAGGATTAGAAAAATTAGGTGTATTTGAAGCAGGGTATACTAAACCTTCAAAAGCAGCAACAGAAATAAGTACAGAATATATAATGGTAGGTACAGTATTCAATAGACCTGAAAAAGATTATATAGTAATCTTTGATGATTATTCAAAAAATAGAAATCCTTATGTAAACACTTTAGCTGAAAATTATAAATTAAGAGCATATAAAGTTGATATGAGTAAAGCAGAAAATTCAAAATATAAATCAGATAAAGCAAACACTAATGTAAAAAAAGATAGTGATTTAAAAATAAATGATGTAACAATGATTAGAATAACTAATGGAAGGGTTTCAAAATACATCGTTGGTGCTGACAAAATAGAAGAATATTTAAAATAATGATAGAAGAACTAAGTAAAATTTGTAAAACAATAGAGAGTGAAAACTTAAAAAAATATAATACTTATAAGTTAGATTGTTCATGCAAAGTAATTATATTTACAAGTACTATAGATGAATTAAAAGAATCATTAAATATAATAAAAAAGAATAAATCTAAATGGTTTATTCTTGGAAATGGTTCAAACATTATATTGCCAAAGTATTATGATGGTGTAATAATTAAATTAGATAATCTAAATAAATGTGTTATTAATGATAATAATATCTATGTTGAAAGTGGATATATGCTAAATAAGTTAGCAAATGAATTATCAAATAAAGGTTATACCGGAATAGAATGGGCAACAGGTATACCCGGAACTGTAGGCGGAGCCATCTATGGAAATGCAGGTGCATACAAGTCATCAATGAGTGAAATTCTGATAGATGTAACATTACTTGATAATGAAAATATAATAACACTAAAGTGCGAAGAATTAGAATTTGACTATAGAGACTCAATATTAAAACGTAGAAAAGATTTAATAGTATTATCATGTAATATTAAATTAGAAAAAGGAAACACAAAAGAAATTAAAAAAACTATAGAAGAAAGAACATTAAAAAGAATAGAAACTCAACCACTAGAATATCCAAATTGTGGAAGTGTATTTAGGAATCCTGAAGGAATGGCTGCTGGAAAGTTAATTGATGACTCAGGACTAAAAGGTTTCGCAGAAGGTGGAGCAAAAATAAGCGAAAAGCATGCCAATTTCATAATAAACTACGATAATGCTACTAGTGAGGATATAATTAAGTTAATAGAATTAATTAAAGACAAAATAAAAAAGAACTACAATATAGACTTAGTTCTAGAACAAGAAATAATAAAATGATACAAAAAAATGATTGAGATATTCATGAACTTGTCAATAAAAAGTAGACACTTAAAAAATATTATTGAAACCCTAGTTGA
>CAVIUL010000060.1:0-10859 GCA_963645885.1 bacterium
TTGCGTATTATCCGCAACTACATCAGTAGTGTTAAGATTTTCAGTATCATTAATACCTGTATTTTGACCTTTACCATTTGTCGTAATAGTCTTAAAGCCATAAGGCAAAGTAACTGTTTTAGTATTTTTAGCAACTACATGGCCAGTGTCATCAATAATAGAATCAATAGTGGTAATTTTATTTTTTTCTTCTGCGGTATTTAAATCTAAAGCAGAAGTTTCTTCTGTTCCTTTATTATAAGTATGCTCAATACTAATACCACTGTCTGTTATTTCAGTTTCTAGCCATTCATCTTTAGAAGAGATTTTGAAAGAATCTTGAGTGTTCTTTGCTATATATGTATCTCCACTATCATCTAATAAAGTCTTAAAACCATAAGGTAAGGTATAAGTATGATTTTTATTCGCAGTTAAATGGCCCGCTTCATCATAACTAGTATCTTGAATAGTGATTGTATCTATTTGCGGTTCATTTAAATCCGTCCCTGTGGCTGGGGTAGTATCTACACTAGCTTTATTATGATGAACATGAACAATAGGATTTTCGACATCTGGATCAACATAAGTTTCAATCCAATCATCTATAGCGGCTGGAGCTGTATGCATTCTGCCGTAGGCATCAGTCACTATAAATTGCGCATAATCTAATAATTCAAATTTCGCAATTATATCATTTAAAGTATTAACAACACCTTGAACAGTAGAAGTATTTCTTGTATCTTCATTATTATAATCCAAGAAATTATTAATCTAAAGAATTAAACCATGGATTGTATTTAATGTGCGGGCAAACCCCACTAGCTCTTTCATTACGTAAACAGTATCGCTCTTTTTACCTAATGTTAAACTATGAATTACTGGCAATACAGTATTCCAATGTACTCCACGAGTTAATTGCTTATTTTTATCAGAGTAAACATAAAAATCATTTAATCCACTATAATATTGTCTACCTTCAGTATATGTTGCATTATTATCTATATAATATCTGCCAGAATTTTCTACTTTTTCATAATAATATTTACCTGGTTCGTATAAATATTTATTAGTTAAATCCATATTTGCTTCCGCAACGATTGTAGAATCAATAACGTAATATTTTCTACCCTCTGTCGCAAAAGTTTGATTATCTCTTTGCCAAGAATCTGAATTTTTAGCTTGATAATAATATTTATCAGGTTGATAGTAAGGATTTGTATTAGGCTATCCAATAGAAAGAATATAAACATTAGTATTATCATCTAATTCATCTAGCGCAAGTTCGTTTTCAATTCTAATATAATTATCATTTATTTTCTGGTAATAAATAGTATCACCAGACTTGCTGCCGTCAGAACCAAGAACACCATCTTTCAAAATGATTGGAGATAAAACATATAATTTATTGATTGTAGCCTGCGAAGCATTCTCTGGATTTAATCCATAGAAAAATGCATCTGTATTATCCGAATTCTAATATTCAATTCCTTTACCCTATCCAGAATAAATGTAATACAACTGTTCAGCAGTATCATAAGTATATTTATTTACTGGCTCAAAGAGTTTATTGTCCTAACTAATTTCTACTTTAGTTTCTTCAGTAGTTCCAGTATAGTATTTATTCTCACTTTCGTCTAACCATACATCGGCAATTTCATTACTTAAGCGACCATTTTCATCTACGCTATAGGCGGTATACATTTTGCGGTCTTTGCCTAAAATGTTTTTCGTAACTTGCTATTCATTTCTTAACTGATATACTAAAATTTTGTCAGAATTATCAGCTAAAGCCGCATTTACTTCTTCTTCATTAGCTGGAGCCTCACTCTTAGTATAATAAGTTTTAGTCTTATCATATCCATAACGGTCAATTTTATAATAATTATCCGTTTCTCCTTTAACTAAGGAATAAAATTTGCCTGATTGGAAAACTGAACCTGCTGTATAATATTGTTGTACTTCTATTGGATATTCATAAGGCGCTGTCGCTCCTTTTTGAGAAGTATCTAAAATATAATTTAAATTACTAGCATAATAAGTCTTTCCAGGTTGATAATCTGAGCTTAAAGTAATAGATGTTGGACCATTACCTGTAAAATAGTAATATTGTTTATCTTTTGAATAAGTATTACTATAAATATAATCTTCATTAGCTGTTTTATAATAATACGTTTTTTCAGCCATTATCTGTTCAAAAGTAGAAATATTAATTTTTTCTAAACTACCCTTAGCCACTCTAGTATAATAAGTCTATGTTGAATCATAATCCCCAGTAGCTTCTTCATAAGTTTGCGTAGTTTCATCTTTAAGATAATAAGTCCAATTATTATATGTATTAGGGGTTAATCCTGTTACTTCTTTATATTCGTATTCACTATCTTCTAATGGAGTTATACCATCATAAGAAGCTTTACGATAAAATTTATTATTAATATAATAAATTGAATCATTGTCAGCTCTATTCTTTGCAAACTCTGTTAAACCTGTTTCAGTAGTATCTTCTACTTCTGGATCTTGAATAATCATGCCCATCAAGTCATGAACTGAATTAATTGAACCAGCTAAAGTTTCAACATCAGTTTTTTGATATGAATAAGATTTATTATCTTCTGTTTGGATTAACTATAAACGATTGCCGCTAGTGAGAACAGGAGTATCTCTCCAACCGATGTCAGTCAAACGGCCCGATGTTGAATCGTCTAACCCGTCGCCATTACCGTAAACAATATCCCACATTTCACTGACTGCATTACCAATGCTTGGAAGAATCATTGAAATTTCTTGAGTATCAACTGCAGATTCTGTTAAACCAGCGCCCTTATGCGAATTATATTGAGTATTCTCCCAATTACCTTTTGCGTTTGGAGTCTGGCTATAACCAGTAGGTTCAATAGTAAATTTATCTTCTACTGTTGAATGATAGCGGGATTCCGCACTAAAACCTGCTTTATTATAATAAATTGCGGCTGGTAATTTACCCTCTTCGCCAATCTAGCTTACATTAGTAAATTGTTTCCACTGTTTATCCGTAGTAAAATAATAAGAAGTTGTTTTATCTGTATTCTTATCATAAACCTAACGAATCCAGGTTGTTGTAGCATCTGATAAATTTTGCTCTTTGCCATCTGAGTGCGTCGCATCAGCAAGCTGCACGCGCATCCCCCATTGTGGCTGCCAGTGCAAAGTATAATAAATATCTGTGCTGTTTGCATCAAAATGCGGAGTGAGCGGCGTCTGCGTTGGCGCATCAGCTGTAATACCAAATGAAGGAACAACTGTATTCAATTCCGCAATCATTACATATTTCTCTGTACCGCTGACTACTGTTTTCTACCAAACAGTTGAATCCCAGCCATGGCCAGTTAAAGTAATTTTCTTATCTTTTGCCCAAGCTATATCAGTGTTGTAATTTACAGCATAGTTATTATAAGCATCAATAGCCGAATCTGCTAATTTTTCAAAAATAGCATATTTCGTTCCATCAGCTTCATATCCCTAATTATTAACATAGCTTGCCGCATTTGTCGTTATTGTAGTGCTAGTAGTTGATTTATTCGGTACAGTAATAGTATAACTATACTTTGATGTTTTTTGATCTTTATTAAAAACAACATAACCAACACATTGAAAATAAAAATTTTGTTCGCTTTCAGTCGAATAAACCAAAGTATTTAAACTAATCTTATTATCAGTTTCTGTAGCATCTTCGTAAATAATTCTAGTTGATGACTCATACTCTCCAGATGTATATAAAACATTATAAGTCTAAAAAGTTACTTTGTCATCTTTATAATAAGCTTTACGATAATCAAGGTTTGTGGCGACTGTATCATACTCAATTAATACATATCGCCCTATATAAACGCCATCTTTACTGGCGTTTTCCTCCATTTGCTTTCTATTGGCATAGATTTTATCAAAAACAAAGGAACTATTTTTTTCAACATCTTTTATGTTACCATAAAAACCCATTTTCTCTTATTCCTCCTTTGTCTCATAAATTGCATCTACAATCAAATAAGCTCCATCTAAATCCTAAATATTAATAAGAGAAGTATAATCAAATTTAAGAGAAGTAATATCTGCTAAACCCGATATATCCAACTCATAGATGCCGGTTGCGCCGACAAGAATCGGCTCAACCCCATCATTTAAATAGAACTTAGTCCCAGGAATTGTTTGAATTCCTAATTGAACTATTGATTGCGCATCTACATCATCAAAAAACACTTTGCCTTTAGAAAGAGAGCTGATATCGGTCTTGCCAGTATTATTACTATTATTGTTACCGTAATATCTAAATTGCTTAACAATTTTTGCCATTGTTTTCTCCTTCCTTAAATTACTCTTTGTGGTGCTTTTGAAGCTTCTATACTCATCGTACCACTATAAGTAAGAGGTATAGACATTCTTGTAACCAGATACTCTCCGTTAATTTTACTATTTTCATCATATACTTGAATTCTATTATTAGGTTCTAAATAATAAATTGGAATAGTAGAAAGACTAATACTTTCCGCCCCATAAGTATATTCATACAAATATTGCTCAATAACGTCTTTTGCAGTTTTACCTTGCGCACTAATTGTAAACATATTTGCTGTTTTATTAGGTAAAATTACATAAGTATATCCAGTTTTATATTCATCACTATATTTATTATAATCCTCCAAACTGTCAAAGAAAATAACGTCTGGAGTAGTTCTATAATAAATAGAATTTACATCAGAATCATTAACTGCTTTTGGCCTGTCTCCAATTGCTCTAATAGAATATTTGCCAAATTCGCCATCTGTGTCTAAAAAATCAAACCAAAAGTTAAGTAAAGTTGGTTCGTAAATTATATTTCTATTCCAATAGTAAAGAGATGCATCATTTGTAAAATATTGCGCAGGTTGCTCTTCTTTTTCTTTTCTATTAGCTGGTAAAAAGAAATCGCAAGACATTGAACTCCAGTCTGTAACTGGGTCAGACCAAACTATTTTCTTTTCATAAGCCCCGGTAACATTCGAATCATCTAAAGGAACTTCTTCAGTAGTATATTTTCCTCCATTAATAGCGTAAGTTATTGGCGGATCTGGGTTATACAATTCTCGCCAAAATGCTTCCATGTCGATATAATACTACTCATATCCTGTTTTTCCTTCTGGGCAAGAACAATACTATTCACCATTATTATCAATAATAGTATTCCTTTGCGCAAGTGTTACTAAAAATTCATCTTCTTGATTATATCTATAATAATCAAGAGCCATTTGATATATTATCTCTCGCCAATTATAGGTTTTAATATTTCTATCTGCGAGTGCGGCTGGAGGTGTCACACCTTCTGCCAGATATACGGCATCTTCTGCATACTTTACATACCATTCTGGCTTATCGTCTATTGCAATACGAGCATGAATTGCAATTTTTTTATCATCAGAAATTTCTCTTTCGCCAAAAACAGAAAAATCATTTCGAATATTATTTAACTGCGGGTTATGGCTAATTGAAGAAATTAGATTATTGCCTTCAAAATTATAAATAACCCTTGATGCGTAAGCCGCATTTTCTGCATAAGTATCATCTTCAGTATCAATTAAGCTATCCCAAGACGTGTTTAAATAGCTTCCTTTACGTTCAAATACAAACTATCCATCCACATTGTAATAATACTGATAATCACCCAGCATATTAACAATTTTGTCTAAAACTGCGCTAGCAATATTATCTCCAACCTATCCTTCAAGTTCTCCTCCGGCATAAGTTAAATCAGTCATTCGATAACCAGCAGTTTCACCAAATTCACAAGTAGCTATATAATAACTTTGAGTACTATCGGCAGATAATTTGATAGGTTTTACATTACCATCAAAACCATCTACTAAATTATATTTATATTCTTGCGGCAATGTCGCTAAAGTGCAACTTTTACCAGAATTCGGCAAATAACAATTTAAGCTACCATTTAAAGTCAAATTCTTAAAAGTATCTGCATTTTCAAAAAGAAAATATATAGGCGTGTCTGCACGGTATTCTAATAACTCTAATCCAGTATCATCTAAATCATTAATAATAATATTATAATAAGGTTCACCCGCATAAGTATGAATTGATTCTCTAATAATAGTTTTTATTGTGATAGGAGTTAATGTTACTTCATTAACCATGTCATAATATTTTGTATTAGAATCATATTCTTTCATACTTATAGTATAATTATCTCCATCTTTTACATAGTATTTATTAGCTTCATAATCAGTCTTTTCAGAAAAAGTTACTAAATTATAACTTACTGTATTATCTTCAATATTAGCAAAATCAGTAGGAGCTTGTATTGTCCCTCCAATAGTGCCGTTTAATAAGCACATTTTATCCTATCCAGAGATATTAATATTAAAACCAGAAGTAGATAAAGAAGTAGAAAACGAAGTTATTAAAAACGTACCCTGCGGAAACCAAATTATTTCATTATCAGTAATCTCAGATTTTATACCAATTTCTAATTTAAATTTTGTATTTAAACCCCAATAATAATCTGTTACATTAACATCTTGCGCAACTATTGATAAAGAAGAACAAGTGCGGCGAACAGCGGAGGAACCGTCAATGCTAAGGGTTCCTCCTGTAATTCTGCCTTCTATTGTTTCTATTGGATCTTCATCAAAAGTTAAAGCAATTATTTTTGCATATATTACCTTATGACGAGACTCATCTAATTCTTTTAAAAATTCAGTATCTAAAAGAGGATTTTTAGTCATGTTATGAATCCTCCCTTGTTTTGTATTCTGTTAATTTCTCTATATAAGCATTATAAACAGGTAAATATTCATTTATATATAAATCATATGCCTCTGATTTGCAATCCTTTTCTGCGGTTCCTTCATCCTTGTTCATTAATTCATAAAGCTATGTAACTAATGTATCTAGCTCTTTACGCTGTGTTTGTAATTCAGAAATTGAATCTTCAAGTGTATAATCTAATACTCTTAAATTATATCCACACTCAAGAAGAATTCCACTTGTTAATTCAATTTTACCAAATAAACAAGGACCAGAGATACTATATTCTAAACTATCTGATAAATCAATAATACTATCATCAACCGCAAATCGAGTATCATAAATACCATATAATTTTTTTAATTCTTTTTCTGTATAATAATCTTTTAAATAATCATAATCATCTAAAGAAATATAAGTTATATTACAATTATTTTGTAAATCAAAATATACTTTATTACTTAAATTCTAAATATAATAATCAGTTAATCTATCCCAAAAACTAGCTGGCTCGTAAGTCGTAGTACCTGTTTTAATATAATATTTAGAAGGTGAAATAAGATATTCTAATTCTTTGATTTTTCCTACTTTATCATATTTAATAATTTCACCAAAAGTAGAAATAGTTCCTTGATATAAATATAAATTATTATTATATCCTGCTTCAGTAATCGCGGCAAGTGCATTCGCGCAATCGCCATTAATATCAATTTTAACTACATCTCGTTTTAAGAAATGTAAATAATAGAAAGAAACAATACTATTTTTAATATTATTAATTGTTGAAATAATATCTTCATACTCACCAATAAACTGCTTAGCGGGCACATTTTCAAAATTCATTGCCGTAATCTCGCTAAATTCATTTATTACAGAATCGTAATAACTATAACTTACCATTGGCGTATTTAAAGTTTGATTTTTATATTTTTCAACAGTCGCTTCTGTAAATGCCGCAGATAAAATCTTAGTGCCAACATCAATTAAATAAGTACCGGTTGCGCCAATTACAATAATCTGATCTTCGCCACCTTCAGTGCTAATTTTAACTTCATCCCCAGGTCGCATCTACTCAAAGCGTATAGTAACAGCATAGTCATTAGTAATTAAATTATCTGTTGTTAAATTCTTTTTATCTAAAGTAATAGTTTTAAACTTTAATTGAGTTTCTTCTGGCGTGTCGGTAGTAGTAATGCCATAACTATTTAATTTTTCATAATTATATTCATCTACTTCATATGCCGTGCAAGAAAAGCTATGCAACATTCTGCCGAGAGTATCCTCTGGTGACAATGAAACGTTCATTAGTCGCACGATATAATTTCCTTCACCAGGAGAGCGGAATAATTTAGGTTCACCGTTATTGAGCCATTCTAATACTTTTAACTTAAAAGTACGTTCGGCAGACATATTAAAGCCTGTTAACTAAGTGGTGCGGAAACGACTTGAATCAAGTATCTCTCTATTTTCTTTATCATCTGCATAACTTTCTCTTAAAGTATAAGCATTATAACCTGCGGCCGACATATCTTGATAATATTTCTCATCAGGCGTAAAACTATTATCAATAGTAACTTTTCTTGTCATGTAATTAGCTTTATCATCCATGCCCATTTCCGCATCGGTCATAAATAAACGCTCTTCATCTGATAAATAAGAAATTAAACCATTAAGTCCAAATTCTTTATATTCTACAGTTCCATTTCTAAAGAAGAATGGATATTTACTTCCAATGGTATCTGTTTTAGTTTCAAGTATATCAGTTTTAAAACTTGATACTTGCGGATTAAAAGCGATTTTTAATTGCTTCTTGCCGTCATATAAAAACATATCTTCAAAATCAACAAATAAAACATTCGATAATATTCTATCAGAATAAATATCAAAATCATTATATTGCTAGAAACTATAAACATAACGCTTTCCTTGCTAAACGGTAAAATCTTTATAACTCCATTGTGAAGGATAAGTAGCTCTTGCTTTAAAT
Source organism: bacterium (assembly GCA_963645885.1). Lineage (GTDB taxonomy): Bacteria > Bacillota_I > Bacilli_A > RF39 > UBA660 > CAG-1000. The sequence goes on from CAVIUL010000060.1 coordinate 8,732, forward strand.
CTTAAAACCTCGTCCCATTGTTTAAAATTCGTGTCTTCGCAGGCGCGAGAAATTAAAAAAGCTCCATTTAAAGCAATTTCTTCATTATCACTATTAGTTTCTCCTTCCATAGTTAAAGTTACATAACCATTATCCTAATTCATTGCTGCATTTAAAGTTATTGTAAAGTCTGGTTCAATTGAAAGCTAATGTGCTATGCGATATTTAGGAGTAGATATTTCCAATTTATTATTTGTAATAACCTTATATTGTAAATAATAAGTTTTATTTTTATCTAATTCAAACGGCACAGAAAATTCATCTGTAGATAAATAAGTTTTATCATCATTAGAACTATTATGAATAGTCCAGCCCGTTTCTTTAATTACCTGTTTCTAATCGTCAGTAAAAATAAAATTATATTTATATTCTTTTTCACTTATATCGCCATTTTCTTGGCTGTATCTGCCAATATAGTTATAAGCAGAAGAATTTAATCGTCCTGCTTTCATTCCATCTATACTTATTTTTGGTTTTTCGGTATATTTAACAATACCAACAGTAGAATAATAACCTACACCATCAGAGCCTATATACGCTATTTGAACTTTATAATGCTGTCCGACTACTAATTTGTTTTTATATTCTTTTATGTCAAATTTTACATAATACTTAGAATTTAAATCTTTTTCTAAAACTTTACTTGTAGTAAATAAATATTTTGTATTTTGGATAGTTTTTATTTTTAAAGAAAATCCTTGGACTTCGCCTGCGCCAACTGCTTTATTCATAGAAAAAGGGACAGTTAAACTGTCCCCGTAAAATGATGGTATAGTTCCTTCAATATACGGAGGATATAACATTTTTACTCCTCCTCTGCATTTTCTACCTTATCTTCAACTGGAACTACTGTTAAAGTGCTTAAGGCACGAAGACATTCACTCATCATAATAGTATCTTGGCCTTTAGTAGAAATTTCCATTAAAGTAGCATAAATCTATTTTAAATAATCTTGTTCAGCTTTTTGCATTACTCCACTTCCTCCTTTAACATAAACATTAAGGCATCCATTTGCGCCATTGTCAACGGCACATCTTTTAATGAATCAATTCCGCAAGTATAAAAATTAACTGTTTGAGTAATTGAGAATAATTTATTTAATTCATTAATTACCTCATCTTTTTCATCTTCATGAATTTTATATTGATTTGTTTCTTCAGCCAAATCTCCATGAGATGAAATAATTTTAATACGGACGTTTTCAATTTCTTCTACTAGTGGAAGTAAAAGATTTTTATTTTTTTGTATATAAAAATTTAACATTGTAGGGAAGATTAAATCTTCGTTAGTTAAAATTTCTTTGTTTAATTTTTGTAAAATTGTATATAACTGTTCATTTGTATATTCCATTTTCTCTCTCCTTTAACTCTTTTATGCAAAGCGGGCATAAATGCCAATTTGCTAATTTGGAGCATAACCATCAACACGAAAGTATGTATCTCCTACAACAACACGACGAGTGCTTTCAACTGGGCTTCCAGTATTAGTTACTTTTGGCACAAGATAAATAGCATCTCCACCACCATATATTGATACACCGTTATATTCTATATTTGAAGTTGCAGCAGAACCAATCTGTAAACGGTTACTTTTATTAACACCTATTAAAAAATAATTTTGGTCACTTGTTGAAGTGGCACTTGGACGATAAATATTGGTAGCAATAAGTAAAGTACTTCCACTAAATTTAAATTTACTACCTAAAGAAAACTATCCATTCGAGCCTAAATATACTCCATTTTCTGCACCATAAGTTCCTCCATTATTAGTAGAATATAAACTACTACTAGTAATTGTAAAGCCACCAATAGTACCATCATCGGCATAAATAGTACCATCTATAGTAGCATCACCAGCATATAGAGTTCCATTACTATTAACAGTAAAACTACCGTTGCCTATATTAATACTTCCACCACTAATCTTACTACCGCTAATACTACTACCGCTAATACTACCTGTAAAGTCTCCGTCAGTAGCATACATTTTTCCAGTCCAATCCACATGGAACTTGCTACCAATTTTAAAAGGTTTAGTTGAATTACTTACATCAATAGTAATTTTATTGGTTTCATCATTTGGCGAAACT
>CAVIUL010000061.1:0-10699 GCA_963645885.1 bacterium
GAAGGTCATACAGTACCTATGGTACGTATTGCTCCTATGAGTAGAGCACTTTTGCCTACTGGTTTGTTTACAGCTATTCCAGAAGGCTACCAAGTTTCATTCAGACCACGTTCTGGTATGGCTATTAAGAAAGGTCTACAGCTAGCTAACTCTCCAGCTACAATAGATAGTGATTATAGAGGAGAATGGATGCTTCCTGTTATTAATTTAGGTACAGAGGACATCTACATTGAAGACGGAGAGCGTATTTGTCAGGCTCTTCTTGAAAAAGTTAATAAAATTGAATGGGAGGAAGTAAAATCTCTTGATGAAACTGAACGTGGTGCAGGAGGATTTAATTCAACTGGCAGTAAGTAATAAAGTTTAGAATATTAAATAATGGGTTTAGACATTTATTTTCATCGAAAGAAAACTAAAGAAATTGGTTATTTTCGTAAAGTGAATTTTTTAGTTAAATTCTTTGAAAAAGAAGGGGTTGAGATAGAAAATTTATCTCCTATTAAAATTAAAAAATCTCAAGTAAAAGATTTACTTAATCGTTGCAACCAAGTACTAAAAGACCATTCTAAAGCAGAGGAATTACTTCCTACTACTCCTGGATTTTTCTTTGGCAGTACTGATTATGATGAGTACTATTTTAGTGATGTTGAAAGAGTAAAAGAATTTGTAGAAGATACTTTACTTCCTCAATTTGACACATTAGATAGTGATGAAAGTATAACTTTTGAAATTTGGTATTAAAATGATAACTGAAGAAGAATTTAAAGAATTGATAACTGGTTATCAAAAATGGGATAAAAGGATAGATGAGGTATCATCTATCCTCAAATCTCCCGATTTGTATGAAGCAGATTGGATTAGTTATACATCAAAGTTATTTGATAATACTTTAAAATTAGTATTTAATAAATATGCTGTTGATGATATAAGTTGGTGGATATGGGAAAAATCATTTAACCCTGACTTAAAGATGTGGGATAAAGATAATAATGAGATTCCAACAGAAACAATAGATGATCTTTGGAATATTGTTAAAGAGAATCGTATATAATGATAACATATCTTCTTGGTAAAGCTAGTACTGGAAAATTTCGTTTTGTTGTAGTTACATGGGACGAAGAATGGAAAGAACCTGAACATGGATTCCTTATTACTCGTGAATATGGACAAGTTCATGGAAAAACTACCAAAAGTCCTGATACATGGATTAAAGTTGGAAAAGCAGGAAGATCTCATAGAGACCAAGCTATTTTACAATTTAATAGTTATGTAAAAGGATATTTAGATAAAGGTTATATTCAAGTTGAAAAACATCCAAATGAATATAATGAAGGTGAATTAGATTCTATGTTTGGAGAAGTAAAGACTAATCAAGCAGGAGTAATTAAACCTCAACTAGCAAAACAAGCAGATAAAGTTACCAATAGAAAGATTTTTGATAAAGAATGGTTAATATCGCGAAAACTCGATGGTGTGAAAGCTCTATTCTATTATAAAGATGGAGAAATACATACTGCAAGTCGAGGTGGCGAACATTATGATTATTCTACTACACATTTGCGTGAAAACCCTAAATTGATTCAATTCTTTGAAACTAATCCTCTAGTAACTCTAGACGGAGAACTTTTTGTAAGAGGTAAAACTCTTCAACAAATTTCTGGAGCTGCTAGAATGGAGAAAAACGCATACGATTCAGATTGGCTAGAGTATTGGGTATATGATTGTTATGATGCATCTAATCCTGATATGATTGCTAATGATCGTTTTGGATTTCTAATGAATTCTTTTAATGAATTAGAAATTCCAATGTATATGTCTACTGAGGATGATGAGCATAATGATCCAATCAGATTACTTATTCATCAATATGTATCAGGTTGGGATAATATGAAATCTCTACATGATGAATGGGTATCTGAAGGATTTGAAGGTGCAGTAATTACTGACCCTTCTAAAGCTTATAAAGTGGGTTCTCGTTGTAATAATCTTATTAAAATTAAACAATATAAGTCTGAAGATTTTAAAGTAATTGGATATAAACTAGGAGCTAGAGGTTCCGAAGATATGACATTTACTTGCGAATTAGAAGATGGAAGAACTTTTGAAGCTATGCCTTGTGGAGATAGAGCGACAAAGGCTGAATATGTAGAAAATTTTGAAGAAAAGTATAAAGACCATAAAGCAGAATGTACTTTCTTTAATTATTCAGATGAAGGTATACCTACACAACCAAAATTAAGAATCTTTAGGTTTGATTTAGAATAATATGAATTGGAAAACTACTACAACAAATCCTTCTATAAATATAAAGTATTCATACAATGAAAATCCCAGAATCATTTACTATCAATACTCAATTGGTAAAAATAGAAATTGTACCCAAACTTCAATGTTCTAAGTTTGGAGAATATAATTCTATTACTGATACAATAAAGATTGCAGAAACTATTACAGATGAGGAAGGAGAAACAGTAACCTTAACAGAAGAACAAAAATTGAATACATTCATTCATGAACTATTACATGTTTTTCAATGGCATGCAAATGGTGAAACTGATGAAACTCAATCTAGTACTTATGCAGGTTATATAATTGAATTTCTTAAATCTTCTGGATTGAATGAAAGATTTTAAAATAACTCAATCTATTACGGATAGAAGTGATAATTCTTTAAAATTATACTTTAAAGATTTGTCTCAATATTCGTTAGTTTCTCAAGAAGAAGAAGTTGAGTTAGCTAAAAAAGTCAAAGAAGGTGATAAACGTGCCGAAGATAAGCTAATAACAGCGAATCTTCGGTTCGTTATTTCTGTTGCAAAATCCTATCAAGGAAGAGGACTGGATTTAGTAGATTTAATTCAAGAAGGTAATTTAGGAATATTAGAAGCTGCTAGAAAATATGACCCTAATAAAGGCATTAAATTTATTTCTTATGCTGTTTGGTGGATAAGACAATCTATAATGAAAGCCTTAACTAATCAATGTAGAATGATAAGAGTTCCTTCTAGTCAAATTGCAAACATATTAAAAATAAATAAAGCTAATGAAAAGTTTGAGCAAGAAAATGGAAGAGCTCCTTCTATATCTGAATTAAAGGAACTTACAGGATTAAATGAAGATAAAATTCTATTAGCTAATACATCTAGACACAAATCTGTTTCTTTAGAAAGTCCAATAAACGATGAAGATGCAGGATGTTTATTAGATGTAATATCTAATCCTAATTCAATTCCAACTGATAATTTATCTACTAAAGATGAATTATCAAAAACATTAGAAAGAATTTTAAATAAATTACCTGTGAGAGAAGGAGATATTCTTCGTTTGTTATTTGGTATAGGACTTCCTGCTATGCCTCATGAAGAAATTGCTAATAGGTTTGGAATTGGTACCGAACGAGTTAGACAAATACAACATGCAGCTTTAAAAAGAATACGAAAGCAATATAAAAATGAAATTCTTGAATTATTATGATTTTAGAAGTTTATGATTTAGAATGTTTAAGTAATATCTTTACTTATACAGGATACCAACCAAAATCTAATAAATGGTTTCAATATGTAATATCTTCTTGGAGAAATGACTATGATGAATTATATTCACATCTTATAAAAGAAGATACTTTAATACAGATAGGCTTTAACAACGAAGGATATGATTATCCTCTTGAACATAATTTAATAAGACATTATAGAGAATATTCTAATATGTCTGGAAATGAAATTAGCCAAAAGCTATATACTAAGTCTCAAGAAATAATTGAACAACAATTTAGTACTATAGCTGATAAAAACAAATATATAAAACAAATAGATCTTTATAAAATTTGGCATTACAACAACAAGGCTAGAATGACTTCATTAAAAGACCTTGAAGTATGTATGAGAATGACTAATGTTGAAGAAATGCCTATTCATCATACTAAATGGTGTAAAGAAGGCGATGAAATATGTATTCTAGAATATAATAAAAATGATGTTTGGGCTACATATTTGTTTTTAAAAACAACATTAGGTAAAACTGATTATCCTCTCTATAAAGGAAAAGATAAAATCAAATTAAGACAAGATTTAAATAAAAAATTTAATGTAAATGTTCTTAACATGGGAGATGTTCCTATGGGAGAAGAACTTATGTTAAATTTGTATTCCCGTAAAACTGGTATAAATCCTTATTTTTTAAAGAAATCAGGAGGAACACCTAGACCTAATGGAATTAAATTAAAAGATTGTATTCCTTTTTGGTGCAAAATAGAATCAAAAGAATTTAAACAATTTTTAGATAATGTTAAGCGTATTACCATTAAAGGAGAGAAAGGTGAGTTTCAACAATCTGTAATATTTCATAATTATAAGTTTGATTTTGGTCTCGGAGGTTAAAAATAGTGTAGCTTCCCATTTTAGAAATAAAATGTAAAAAATTGTTAAAAATCGGGGAAGGAGTTTGAAAATTGGAGTAAATGTATTGAGTTTGGATTAACTAAATTTATACATTTATGAAATTTAAAAAATATATTAACAAATTTTATCCTGAAGAAATATTAAAATTAAATTCAGAAGGGAAAAACATTATTAGATTGGACAAATCATCAATTTTACGATAATGCTAAATATTATTTAAAACGAAAATATATTTTGTTTAACCCCGAGGTAACTACAGAAACTAAAGAGTCTGTAGCACCGTAGAGCGTAGAGATTGAACCTGAGAAATCAGAATAAAATATCTCCAAGAGTTAACAACCCTTAACAGGTAACGCTGAAGGTGAAAATGTACGCCGAACTTATAGGATTCAAAAACTATAAGAAATAAAGGATAAAAAGCCTTTATGATAACATAATTGTCGCACGGATGTGCTAGACCTAAAATTTGGAACACAAATGACGATTGGATTATTGTAGACTATGATGTAGGTTCACTCTATCCAAGTATTTCAAAGTCATTAGGTCTTTATCCTGAACATTTAGGTCCAGAATTTAACGAACAATATGTTGGATTTATAGATGCTCGATTGGCTGAAAAACATAAACCAAAAGAACAAAGAGATAATGTATTAATTGAAGGATATAAACTTATTCTCAATGGAACATATGGCAAATCAAATGAAGAAAAGTCTTTTCTTTATGATCCTTTATATACATTCAAGACGACTATAGCAGGTCAAATCTTTATATGTATGTGGGCTGAAAGATGGGTAAAAGTATGTCCTAGACTAAAATTCATTCAGACTAACACTGATGGACAAACTATATATGTACCTAGAGAAGATTTAGACAAAATTAGATCTGTTAATGACCAATTAACTGAAGAAACAGGCTTAACGATAGAAGAAACTGTATACTCAAAGATGTGTGTAAGGGATGTTAATAATTATTTAGGGGTTTATGAAGATAACACTCCTGAGCATGAACACATTAAATTAAAAGGAGATTATGAAATTTATAAAGAATATCATAAAGACCCTTCAATGCGTGTAGTTCCCCTTGCTGTAAAAAATTATTTTGTATACGGAAAGCCTATAAGAGAAACTATCAGAAATGATACAGACATATTTGATTTTTGTTTAAGACTAAAGGTTAATTCTTCTGCTGATGCAATGTTTAGAACTCTTCAAAATCAAGAAATTGTTGAAAATAAATTAGATAGAACAACTAGATATTATATTTCTACTAATGGCGGAACACTTTATAAACAATTTAAAGATGGACGTCAAATAGGAGTTAATATAGGATTTGGTGCAACAATTTTTAATAAATATGAAGAAAAATCTATTGAAGATTATAAAATAAATTATCAATTTTATATTGCTGAAGCACAAAAATTAATAGATTGTATAGATAGCAAACAGTTAGAATTATTTGACTTTGATTAAATATGATAACAGTAAAATCAAAAGTAGTTTTAGAAAGAACTTTAGCTCTAGAATTACCAGAAACATTATCTGATGAAGAAATAATAAAAGAAGCTGAAAAAGAGATTGTTTCTCCAATTTATGCATTTAATTTAGCAAAAGATACTTTACGAAAAGTTAGAATAGATATACCTAAGCTTGACTTAAGTGACTGGAGTTTGACTAAAACTGATTATGAAATAATAAAATGAATAAGATTCCATATATATTTTATTTTAGTGTAATTATTTTACTTATATTTGTAGGAACTTTTTATTATACTGATTTAGGAAATTTTGCTCCTGAAAAATTTGTATATAATAAACATTCTTATATAAGATTTTATTCTTATCCTTACAAGAATGTTGTGCATGATCCTGATTGTAAATATTGTTATTCTAAATTTGATTAATTATGAGTTACAATGAATCTTTAATGTCTAATAGTAACTATCCTCCTATGTCTCAATATGACTGGGATAGAGCTCCTTGGAATGAACCTGTTTTAGATCCAGAAGAAGTTTCTATTTCTGTTGTATATGATCTTTGTAAAGAAACAGAAGTTCTTACAAATGATTATTTCATAGAAGATGGAGAACCTAACTTTTCTGAGACAGATTATGCACAAGCATATTCTGATAATGAATATGGAATCCCTGATTTGTTAGATATGTATTCTGTAGAATTAGAAAATCAAATTAAAAAACTAGAACAAGAAGATCCTGTACCTACATCAAAAATTAAAAAGTTAAAAAGAATTAAACATTCTTGTGAAGGATGGAATGTTTATGAACATGTTGTATGTTTAAATGATTAAATTATGATTCTTAAATTTTATTCTAACTCATGTGGACCTTGTAAAGTTTTAGATAAAAATCTAAAAACAGCAGGTATTGAATTTACAGCTATTGACGTTCATGATGATGTAAATGCTGATTTAGTAGATAAGTATAAAATTCGAAACATTCCCACTATTATTAAAATTGAGAATGGTGAAGAAGTAAAACGTAATACAGGAATAATGACTCCTGACAAGTTAAAAGAATGGGTAAATAATTAAGCTATATGAAATTTATTAACCAATCTTATGAAATTCTTAAACAAGAAATTCCAGTTATTAAATTGGATGACTATAACCACAGTCACTTTCGTGAACAGTATATGTCTAATATGTTTCGTCATATTGAGAGGTGTGGTCGTACTTGTTATAAGTCCCTTGATCGTATTACTGACGATAGCGCAGAGAAATTTGTACAAGGATTAATTAAAAGTAAACATACATCGGTATTAGAACATGGAGCAATTTATTTAAAACTTCCTGTTAATACTTATGAATATTTAAAAATTAATCCATATACTTATTACTTTACAGGAAAAGACCATGCTTATGTTTCTACTAATTATAGAGTAATAGTAGAAAATAGTTTGGAAGAACTTCTTGATTATCTATGTCCTCCTACAGTATTTCATGCTAAAAGGCATACTGTATTACTTCATACTTGTATACATGTATACAAAGATTTAACAAGACATAGAAAAATGTCATTTAGTATAGAATCTACACGCTATTGTAATTATAGTAAAGATAAATTTGGTAACGAAATAACATTCGTAAAACCAAATTGGATTACTGATAATAATGTAGCTTCTGTTGCTTGGCAAGATGCTATGAAAGAGGCAGAAACTAGTTATTTCTTATTATTAAATGAAGGATGGCAACCTCAACAAGCAGCTGAAGTTTTACCTCAGTGTACAGCTGCTGATGTTATAATGTCAGGATTTGAAGGAGATTGGGATTATGTATTCCATCTTCGTTCTGATATAGCAGCTACAGGAAAGCCACATCCTTTAGTAGAGGAATTAATGACTCCTCTAAGAAATGAATTACTAATGTATGATAAATAAGGAATTCTTTTCTGAACAAGAACTAAAGGAAAATGAGTTAAAACATAGAATATCTGTTTTAGAAAAGCAAATATCAAAATTCAAGGAATATGATCAGGAAAGGAAAGAGTATTATAAAGATGCATTAGTTCGATTGGGTCAACTTGAATCAACAGACGAGCAAGAAACTATTAGAAAGCTCAAAAGTAGTATAAACAGCCAGAGAAAAGAACTTAATAGACTCAATAAACTCTTGAAATTTCCTGACATTCCTGAAAATTTTGATAAAGCAGCAACCTATGATGAAAATATTAAATTAAAAGCACGAAATTCTAGGTTATCTGAAAAGAATAAAGAATTAGTAAAAGCTAATAGAGATTTAAGAGAAAAATTAGCAATAACAATCTTAAAAAACAATGGCAAATATTTGTGAAAACGAACTACAAATTCATGTAGAAGATTATGACAATCTTACTGTAATTACTAAATTCTTTAAAGAAATAGGAGCAGATATAGATGATGTGGGAGATAATGATATAGTTGTTTATTTTGATTCTAAATGGGATTTCCCTGAAGAACAAATGAATGAATTATATAAAAGTCTTCCTAATAAAGATGATGTAGATATGACGTGTCTTTCAGTTGAATGGGGAAATTACTATTGTGCATTTCATACCTGTAATTCTGAAGGCTGGGTTTTACAAAATTAATTTATTATGAAAAAAATTATTATTTCTATTATTGTTGTTGTAATTGCTGCAGTTGCTGCAGTTCTTGGTCCTAAATCTTGTAAAGGTGATACTCCTGTAACTATCCCTGATACAATTACTTTTGAAAGTGTAGTTGATAGTGATTACAATTACATTCAGAAAACATTTGCTGATAGTTCTGACGAGTATACTCATTTCTACGAAGTTAGAATTTATATGCCCGAGAGAATTGACAGTGCAGCAATTCACAAAGCACCAATTGATAGTATTACGTCAATCTTTGCAGTAGGTCAAAAAGTATGGTTCTTTAATCATAAAATTACCAATGGTGTAGTAACTACTGATACTTGTATTTACAATGGTCCATTCGTAGAAGATTGTGTAATGCCTTGGCCACTTCCTGTAAAATTTGATCAAATTATGGATACTATTGCATCTAAAGAGCTTATTGCTCCCAATCAAGATATAGTTCTTAGACGCGCTTTAATCTGGCATCCAAAGACTTATCCTGATTTTACAATTTATGCAGGAGACAATAATTGGTGGTTCATTTCTGCAGAAGATGGTTCAATAAGAACTGACCAGTGTTCAAAAGAATGGCTTAAGCAATATGGAAATTAAATATATAGACGGATGCACTTGTGATTCCTTAACTATTGATGGAATTGAAACATGTGAATTAGACAAGTCTCAAATCAAAGAAGCTATAATAACTCTCCTTGATAGAGTCCAAGATCCAGGTAGACTTCAATATATGTTGCTTAGTCTTGTGGAAGATTTAGGCGACTACGAAGACTTAGGTCGTTGTGATACCTGTGGTGATTTGATTTCAAAATACACAATAAAAATATAATGATTAATATTGATGCATTAATAGAAAACGCTCGAAAAACTTCTGATAAAGAAGCTCTTCGGGCGTTTCAAAATTTAAAAGCAAAAATTCAAATTGCTAAAACTTCAAAAAATGGTAAATCTTATAATGATGCAGAAGAAATTCATTTAATCTCCAATTATGTTAAATCTCTTAACGAGGATATAAAAACCTTCTCAGAAGCTCATAGAGAGGATTTAATTGCTGAATATACAAGTGAATTGGAAGTACTAAAAAAGTTGCTCCCAGAGCCTGTAACAGAGGCACAGATATGTTCTTTTGTATTTGACTATGGTGTCCAAAATAACATGTATAACTCTATTTCTGATGTTATAGAAATTCCTAAAAAAGAAATGGGAAAAGTTATAAAGGCAGTAAAAGAGAAGTATCCTCAAGCAGATGGAAAATTAGTTTCAACTATTGTTAAAGTATATGTTATCTGATAAAGTAAATCATCCATCTCATTACACTTGGCTTAAAGAAAAATGTGGTATTGAAGTAATTGATATTACTAGACACATGGACTTTGATTTAGGTAATGCTATAAAATATATCTTACGATCTGGTCACAAATCTGAAGAAGGATATAGTGACAAAGATAAAACAATCGAAGATTTATCAAAAGCTATTTGGTATATTAATGATAAAATAAATTGTTTAGCTAATGGGAACTAACTTTTATCTAAAAATTCCTATTCATAAAAGAGAAAAGGAAAAAATAATTGAATTAGTTAATGATGATAAATTTGAAGATCTTGTAGAATATGTAAACGAGCTTTATAAAACAAATGATATTCATTTGGGTAAACGAAGTGCAGGTTGGCAATTTCTATGGGATTATCATAATGGACTATATTACAAGCCTGAATTAGAATCTATTAAAGAATTTCTAAAGAAGGGTAATATATATAATGAATATGGAGAAAAATTTACAATAGATCAATTCTTTAAAGAAGAACTATATGGATGTCTTTATAAAGATGAACATCATTGGGATTTAGAAACGTATCAAAAAGAACATCCTGATGAATATCATTGGTCTGTTGATAAACATGAATTTATAAGTGAGGAAGGTCTTAGGTTTAGTAAAAACGAAGATTTTTCATAATGAAAATAGCCCCTTGATGGTATGAGTATTCTCATATTGTCAAGGGGCTTATTTTTTTAAATTATATAATACCAATCATCTCTATTCTAAATATTTAAATCTTTAGCATTACATCTAAAATTTCCATTACTAAAAATCAAATAATTATTTCCAAAACTCCAGTTAAAATAACCTACAAAATTAGGTAATTTAAGAGTTTTTCCTTGTTTTGCTATTTTTATAGCTTCTGTATATGTCATA
>CAVIUL010000062.1:0-9426 GCA_963645885.1 bacterium
GTCATACTCTTATTTGATTAGTTATATTAATAAAACTAAAATGTTTTATAAAGTTGTATTTCTTAAAAATATGATTAAGACTAATAACTATTATTACAATAGTACTTTGGGCGTTGGAATTAAATCATTTTTTAAGCTATATAACGGTAGTTATTACTCTGAAAGATTAATTATAAGTGTTGACTATGAATGTGCTTTAGAAAGACTTAATTTGAATGGTATAGAGTTTATTAGCAAATACTTAGAATATGTTAATTATGAAAATATATATTGTAAGAAGTTTAATTATAAAAATATAGAATTAATGTTAAAGAAAAAATATGTTAAGTATGAAGATATAGTTATAAATATATTTAGTGATGTTTTTTTAGTTTCATTATTGCTTAAATATTTAGATAAGGATATATATAGTCTTAGTATTGATGATATAAATTTAGATATTTTATATATTGATCTTGAAGATGCTGATACTTTTAAAAATAAATTATATAGTTGTTTTATAAGCTTAAAAAAGGAGTTTAAATTTGGTGATGAAATTAATAAATATTTAGATATGTATTATTCTAAAGTTGTTAAAACTATTTTATATTTTGGTCTTAATAATAAATTAGAATTTTTAGTTGGAAGAGATGATACTATTATTGTATAATTGTTTATATATAGGAGATTTTATGAAAAAAATTATTATTATAGGTTGTCCTGGTTCTGGTAAAAGTTATTTTTCAAAGAAACTTAGAGATTTAACAGGATATCCTCTTTATCATTTAGATAATATTTATCATAATGAAGATGGTACTCATATACCACGTGAAGAATTTGATGATATTCTAAGAAAAATATTTAAAGAGAAGAAATGGATAATAGATGGTAATTATCAAAGAACTATTGAGATGAGATTAAAGGAATGTGATACTTGTATACTTTTGGATTTTCCAACTGAAGTATGCGTTAGTGGAGCAGAAGATAGAGTTGGAAAGAAACGTGATGATATGGCTTGGTTTGAAGATAGTTTAGATCCAGAGTTTAAACAATATATTATTGATTTTTCAAAAACTTCTCTTCCATATATTTATGAATTAATAGATAAATATAAAAATAAAGTAAACGTTTTAATATTTAAGAGTAGGGAAGAAACAAATAAGTTTTTATCTGAATATAAAGGAGAATAGTATGGTTATATATAATGAACTTAGTATAGAAGAATACACTAAGCTTTTAAATTCTGTTGGTTGGAAGATTCCTTCTTTAAGACTTCTTAAAATATCATTAGAACGAGGCATTAATGTAAAGTATGTAAAGGATGGAGAAACTATTGGTATGGCAAGATTTGTTACTGATGGAGGATATGCTGGACTTTTAATGGATGTTGTAGTTCATCCTGATTACCAAGGTAATGGATATGGAAAAATGCTTATTAAATCGTTATTAGAATATATAAAAGAGAATATTTTACCTGGTGAAGAAGTAATGATACAACTGTTATCAGCACCTAATAAACAATCTTTTTATTCAAAATTTGGATTTAAAGTTAAACATGAAGTTGCTGAAGATGGAATGTATATGTGGTTAAAAAAATAAGAGTGAATGTTTGCATATTCACTTTTATAATGTTAAAATATTTTTGTATTTTAGGAGTTGTTTATGGAAGAATATAAAGAAATAGAAAGAAGTATAATAACTAAATATAGAAAAGATATATGGAGTAAGTTTGTAAAAGCTGTTCAAGATTATAAATTAATAGATGAAAATGATAAAGTAATGGTATGCATTAGTGGAGGAAAAGATTCTTTTTTACTTGCTAAATGTATTGAAGAGTTAGAACGTCATGGTAAAGTAAAGTTTGAAGCATATTATGTGGTAATGAATCCTGGATATGCAGAAAAAAATAGAGATTTGATTTATAGTAATGCTAAACGTTTAAATGTTCCAATTACTATGTTTGATAGTGATATATTCGATGTTGTAAATACTATAAGTGGTGAAAAACCTTGTTATTTATGTGCTCGTATGAGAAGAGGATTCTTATATAGTAAAGCAAAAGAATTAGGATGTAATAAAATAGCTCTTGGTCATCATTTTGATGATGTTATAGAAACAACATTACTGTCAATGTTTTATGGTTCTGAGATTAAGACTATGATGCCTAAACTTCATTCTGATAATTATGAAGGTCTTGAACTAATAAGACCACTTTATTTAGTCAAGGAAGACGCTATAATTTCATGGAAGAACTATAATAAACTTACTTTTTTAAATTGTGCTTGTAAATTTACTGAAAGAGTTGAAATGAATGATGAAAATGCAAGTAAAAGAAAAGAAATGAAAGAGTTAATAAAAACTCTTAGAAAAAATAATAAATCTGTTGATTATAATATATTTAAAGCACTAGATAATATTAATTTAAATTGTGTGCTTGGAACTAAGAAGAATGGTGTTTATACAAGTTTCTTAGATAGTTATGATAAGGAGGAATTAAGTGAAGAAAAATAGAGTTTTAATATTTGGAGTTATTTTAGTTTTAATAGTTTGTGCATTTTTTGGATATAAAATATATACTCAAAAAAATATTTATACATTTGTTACTGATTATAAATATCAAACTATGTTAAATGATGGAGGATCATATATAAGTCTTTATTATGAAGTTAATTTAAATAATAAAAGGATAGTTAAAAAGAGTGATTCTTATGTGGCTAATGAAGGATATGAATATCAAGGAAAAGTTGTAAATACTTATGATATTAATGATGCTCAAGTTGATAGTATTAAAAAAATATTTAATGAAATTATTAAAAATAAAGATAAAGAGATAGATTATTCTTCAACTAATTATATGTATTATGTTTTGAAGACATCTAAATATAAAGATGGAATTATAACTAATGATTATGATTTAATAAATGAATTTGAAAGTTTGATAAAGTAGGTGAAAGTATGAGTTTTTATGATTTGGCAAATAAAAGATTTTCTGCTAGAAGTTTTGATAATAAAACGATTAGTGATGAAGATATTAATAAAATAATTGAATGTGGTAGAATAAGTCCTACAGCTAAGAATTTACAACCTGAAATAATATATGTTATTAAGAGTGAAGAAGGGATGTCTAAACTTAAAAATGTATGTAAGATGACTTATAATGCTCCAGTTTGTTTAATGGTATGTGCTGATAAAAATATATCATGGAAGAATGAATTAGAGGAAGGTTATGACTCATATGAAATGGATGCTAGTATTGTAGCTACTCATATGATACTTGAAGCAACTGATTTGGGCATTAACTCAGTATGGGTTCGTATGTTTAATAGTATGGAAGTTTCTAAAGAGTTTGATTTACCTAGTAATATAGTTCCAGTATGTTTGATTATGCTTGGATATATTAAAGAAGGATTTGGACCTAGTAAACTTCATAATAATAGAAAAGATATAAGTGAAATCGTTAGATATTTATAGGAGGTTTTATGGAAAAAAAGAAAGAGAGAATTAGTGTACCTAGTTATACGTTAAGTGAAGAATTAATTAACTCTATTTCTCATGGTATTGCGGCTGCTTTTAGTATTTGGGGACTTGTAATGCTTATTATTAAAGCTAGCAAAGTTGGAGCTATGGCAGTAACAACAGTTACTTTGTTTGGTACTACTATGATACTTTTATATACTATATCTTGCATATATCATGCATTAAGTCCTAGAATTACTGGTAAAAAGGTTATGAGAGTAATTGATCACTGTAATGTGTTTTTACTTGTGTTTGGTACAATTATTCCAATAGCACTTGTTGGCATGAAAGGTGTTTATGGTTGGATATATTTTGGTATAGTAGGATTTGTAACACTACTTGGTATTATATTTTCTGCGATAGATGTAGATAAAAATGAAAAGATAGAAGTAGTATGTCATTTAGTTAATGGATGGAGCGCCATACTATTTATAAAACCTTTAATAGCCGGTGTTGGTGTACCTGGACTTGCTTTTATTATATTAGGTGGCGTAATGTATTCTATAGGTGCATTATTGTATGGACTTGGTTCTAAGAAAAAATATATGCATTCTGTATTTCATTTCTTTTGTATATTTGGTTCTATATTTCATTATTTAGCAATTTATTTATACGTTTTATAGGAGGAAATATGAAAAAAGAAATTAAAACTAATGTTATGAGAATACTTGAACAAAAACATATAAAGTATTCAGTACATGATTATAGTGATACAAATATGGTAAGTGGACTTGAAGTAGCTTCAGTGTTAAATCAAGATCCTAAAGTTGTTTTTAAGACATTAGTTACTATAGGAAAAAGTAATAATCATTATGTTTTTTTAGTACCAGTATCTAGTAATTTAGATTTAAAGAAAGCTGCTAAAAGTGTTAATGAAAAATCTATAGAAATGATTAAATCAAAAGATTTACTTGGTTTAACTGGATATATACATGGTGGATGTTCACCAGTTGGTATGAAGAAGTTTTTTAAAACTGCAATAGATATAAGTGCTAAAAATAATGATAAGATATACTTTAGTGCTGGTAAGATTGGTTATCAAATAGAAACAACATTAGAGGAACTTTCAAAAGTAATAAATTATAATTTAGATGATATAAGTGAGGAAAAAGATGTTTAAAATTAGTAAATATGTAGATTCAGATAAAGAAAATATAGAAATTTATCCATTAGAAATAGAAATAAATGATAAGAAAAGCAAAACATTAGCTGTTGAAGTAAATGGATGCTTAGGGGATGACGAGTATACATTTAGATTTATATTTAGTGATATGGAAAAAATATTTAATATTGAGATTAATGAAGAAGTGTGTTTAGATGAAAACTATTTATTCGAAGGTGAAACCATGTTTACGTATAATGGTGTTACTGACCTAGATACCATGTGTGACATAGACCTTTTTAGAATAGATAATGATAATTATGAATTTAATATAAGCTTTAATGCTAGTGAATATAATGGAATAATCTCTTTTGAGTGTGATTTAAAGAAGTATCTATGATATTTCTTTTTTGTCACTTGAAAGTCACTTTGCTTTCATAAAATGTAGGTGTATTTGAAAGGAAGATATTTATGGAAATATTGAAAGTTGAAAATTTAACTAAAATATATGGAAAAGATAAAAATCAAGTAGTTGCGCTTGATCATGTATCATTTTCTGTAGAAAAAGGAGAATTTGTAGCTATAGTTGGTGCTTCTGGTAGTGGTAAAAGTACACTTTTACATTTAATGGGAGGAGTAGATACTCCAACAAGTGGTAAAGTATATGTAGATGGTAAAGATATATATAGTTTAAGTAGTGATAACCTTGCTATATTTAGAAGAAGAGAAGTTGGACTTATATATCAATTTTATAACTTAATACCTATTTTAAATGTTGAAGAAAATATATTACTTCCACTTGAACTTGATAATAGAAAAGTTGATAAATTTGAACTAAATGAATTATTAAAAATACTTGGTCTTCAAAGTAGACGTAAACATTTACCTAATGAACTTTCTGGTGGGCAACAACAAAGAACATCTATAGGACGTGCATTAATTACTAAACCTGCGATTGTACTTGCTGATGAGCCTACTGGTAATTTAGACTCTAAATCTAGTGAAGAAGTAGTAGAATTACTAAAAAAGATGAATAAAGAATATAAACAAACTATAATAATGATTACACATAACTTAGATATAGCAGCAGTAGCTGATAGAATTATTACTATAGAAGATGGAAAAATAGTTAAGGAGAAATAATTATGAGTATCCTTAATAAACTTACAATTAAAAATTTAAAACTTAATAAAAAAAGAACAATAGTAACAATTATTGGAATAATTTTATCTGTTGCGTTGATATGTGCTCTTAGTAGTATGGTTGCAAGTTTTAAAGAAAGTATTATTAATTTTGAAAAGCAAGAACTTGGTGACTTTCATTATTCATACTATAATGTTGATGGAAATGATATAAAAACATTTAGTAATAATAGAAATATTGATAGTTATTTTCTTACTAAAGAAATTGGATATAGTTATTTAAAAGATAGTAAGAATCCTGATAAAGTATATGCATATATTGTTGCTTTAGATTCTACTGCTCTTAAAAATTTATCGATAAATTTAATAGATGGAAGATATCCAAGTAATGAAAATGAAATAGTTATACCAAGACATTTAAAAACTAATGGTGGAATCGAATTAAAAGTTGGAGATACTATTACACTTGATATTGGTAAAAGATATAGTGATGGATACTCTTTAGATCAAAATAATCCATATATTGGAGATGAAGAAGAATTTAAAGTAGAGAGAACAAATACTTATAAAATAGTTGGTGTTATTGAAAGGCCTGGTAAGATGCTTGAACCTTATTCTGCACCAGGATATACATTTATAACTAAACTTGATACTAAAAGTTATACAGGCAAATATAATGTTTATACTAGATATACTAAGGCTGCTATTAAAAATAGATATAAAGTTACTGCTGATATACTTGGCGTAGATAGTAAAATATATGAAAGATATGAAACAGGGGATCTTGGCGAAAATAATGAAGTAATGGATGAAGTAAATAAAAGTAAGTATGAAACTGGCTGTAATTACTATTTAATTACTTTAGAAACTCTTAGTTTTGATAATTCTACTATGAATATGTTATATAGTATAGCTGGTGTTGTAATTGTAATTATTATGGTTACATCTATATATTGTATTAAAAATAGTTTTGATATATCTATTACTGAAAAAACTAAACAGTATGCGATGTTTAGAAGTATTGGTGCTACAAGAAAACAAATAAAGAAGAATGTGTTATATGAAGCGTTTATTCTTGGATGTATTGGTGTTCCTCTTGGAATATTAAGTGGTATATTTGCTTCTTATGTTTTAATTAAAGTATGTAATTATTTTGTTAGTGATATGTTACTTGGACATGGTTTTGTATATAAAACATCATTTTTAGCAATCGTTTTATCAATTTTACTTAGTGCTATAACAATATATCTTTCAGCTCTTAGAAGTGCTCGTAGAGCTTCTAAATTAAGCCCTATAAGTGCTATTAGAAGAACTGAAGATATTAAAATTAAAGCTAAAAAGATTAAATCACCTAAATTAATAAATTCTTTATTTGGAGTAGGTGGAGTTATATCATATAAAAATATAAAAAGAAATAGAAAAAAATATAGAACTACCGTTATATCTATAATAGTATGTGTATCAGTATTTATTGCTCTTACATATTTTATGAATCTTGGATTTAGAGAGATTGATAAAGAGATTGGATCTCAAAATTATAATATTTCTATTAATCTTATTAAACCAGATAAAGTAGAAAAAGAATTTAAAGAATTTTTAAATCTTGATTATATGGAAAGAATAAGTATAGAAAGATATACTCATTTAATATTATCAAGCGATTATTATGATCCTAAATTAAAGGCTATGCTTAAAGAAAATGCATTAGATCCTGATAGTGATACTCAAGCAGTTGTTTTTACACTTGGAAAAGATGAATACAAAAGATATTTAAATAGTCTTGGACTTAAGTATGATGAAATGTATGATAAAGGTATTTTAATAAATAATACATTTTATGATGTTGAAATTGATGAAGTATTTAAGCAAGTTGAATATGACATTCTAAAGAGTAGAAAAGGTGACTCTATCACTGGTAAAACATTTAATTATAAAAATGGTGGATATGATAGTAAAACTATAGATATAGGTTATGTTACATATCAAAGACCTTTTGGACTTGAAAATGAGTATAATGGAGCTTATGTGATAGTAAGTGATGAATATTTTGATAGTCATCTTAAAAATAATGCTTCTTTAAGTTATACAATATATATTGATTCTAGTAATCCAGATAAACTACAAGAGAATATTGAAAATATATTTAGTAATTATGATGATATTCATATAAATAATTATGATAAAGAAATGAAAAGTATTAAAGGATTATATACTTTGGTTGCGATATTCTTATATGGTTTTATCACTGTTATAGCTCTTATTGGTGTTACGAATATATTTAATACTATAAATACTAATATATCTCTTAGAAGTGGTGAATTTGCTATATTAAAGAGTATTGGAATGACTAAAAAAGAATTTGATAGACTTATTAATTTAGAAAGTGTATTTTATAGTACTAAATCATTATTAATAGGTATACCTCTTGGAGTTGCTCTTTCATATTTAATATATACTGCATTTAATCAAGGTAAAACTGCATTTACTTTCGAAATACCATGGAAAGGTATAATTATAAGTATACTTGCTGTATTTGTATTAGTATTCTTTATAATGAATTATTCTTTAAAGAAAGTTAATAAGCAAAATATAATAGAAAGTATACGTAATGAGAACATTTAAAAGGACTTAATGTCCTTTTATTATGTTATAATGTTATAGAAAGGAATTATATGAAAATATTACTTGTTGAAGACAATTTAAATATAAGAGAAAGCTTAGAATATTCTTTTAAAGTTAAAAATATTAATTTAGTTAGTAAATCTAATATTAAAGATACATTAGATTATTTAGAAAATAATAAAGTTGATTTAATAATATTAGATGTTACTTTACCTGATGGTAATGGATTTGATTTATATAAAAATCAAATTAAAAATATGGAAATACCTGTTATATTTTTAACTGCTAGAGATAGTGAAGAAGATATAGTTAATGCTTTAGATATGGGAGCAAGTGATTACTTAACTAAACCATTTAGAACAGGTGAATTAATTGCTAGAATTAATAAAATATTAAATAAGAAAACTATTAGTGTTAAAAATATAACTTATGATTTAAATAAAATGTGTGTTTATAAAGATGATAAAGTTATTAATTTAACTACGCTTGAACTTAAAATATTAGGACTTTTATTTAGTAATATAAATAAAGTTATTACTCGTGATAAAATAATTGATAGTATATGGGAATGGACAGGAAATGATGTTAATGATAATACAGTTACTGTTTATATGAAAAGAATACGTGAAAAACTTGATAGTGATATAATAATTACATTAAAAGGAATAGGATACAGAATAGATGAAGAATAAAATAAATAAGAAAGCTTTAATTTTTATAATAATAACTACTGTTATATCAGTTAGTTTTTTTAGCTTTATTTTAAATTATCAATATAGAAGTTATACTAGAAATTATAATGAAAGTATTAATTCTATTATTTATGAAGTTACTCTTAAATATCCTGATATTAATAAAGATGATTTAATTGAGGTGTTAGACAGTAATAAAAATAGTGATGATGTTCTTAGTAAATATGGAATTAATGATAAAAATAGTTCTATTATAGAAAACGATAAATTATTTAAGAAGTATATTATTATTGATTTATTAGTTTTAGTAGTTATTATTCTTGTAATTTACTTATTCTTTATTATTAATAAATCTAAGAGAACTAAAAAGATT
>CAVIUL010000062.1:9436-10626 GCA_963645885.1 bacterium
GATATAGATATAGAAGACTATACTGAAGATGAGTTATCTGCTTTAAAACAAGAAATATATAAAACATCTTTAATGCTTAGAAGTGAAGCTGATAATTCTTTAAAAGATAAACTTAATCTTAAAGATTCACTTAGTGATATTAGCCATCAATTAAAAACTCCACTTACAAGTATTACTATTATGATTGATAATATTCTTGATAATGAAGAAATGGATAGTAAAACTAGACGTAAGTTCTTAATAAATATAAAAAGAGAGATAATTAATATTAATTTTTTAGTACAAAATCTTCTTAAACTTTCTAAGTTTGATGCGAATGTAATAAAATTTAATAAAGAGGAAGTACTTATTAAAGATATAGTTAATGAAGCTATTAAAAAAGTAAGTGCTTTAAGTGAATTAAAAGGTATTAGTATTAAAGTATCTGGTGATAAGAATGCTACTATAAATTGTGATTTTATGTGGGAAGTAGAAGCTATTTCTAATATAATTAAGAATTCTATTGAACATATAAATAATGATGGATTTGTTGAAATAAATTATACTAAAAATAAGGTTTATTCTAGAATTTTAATTAGAGATAATGGTATTGGTATAGATAGTGATGATTTACCATATATATTTGATAGATTTTATAAAGGAAAGAATACTAATCGTGATAGTGTAGGAATTGGACTTGCTTTATCAAAATCAATAATTGAAAAAGATAATGGAAGTGTTAGTGTTAAAAGTACTCCTAATATAGGAACAATATTTACAATAAAATTTTTTGAGTGAGGAAGATATGAATAGATTTAGAAGCACAAAATTAGCAAGTATATTTGGTATATTAGGAAATATACTTTTAATGATAATAAAAGGAATTGTTGCGATGTTTACTGGTAGTCAAGCAATGACTGCAGATGCATTTAATAGTGCTGGTGATATATTCTCATCATTAATGACTTATAT
Organism: bacterium; assembly: GCA_963645885.1. GTDB lineage: Bacteria > Bacillota_I > Bacilli_A > RF39 > UBA660 > CAG-1000. The sequence goes on from CAVIUL010000062.1 coordinate 10,388, forward strand.
AGGTAACAAGATATCAAGTAAACCATCTGATGAAGATCATAATCTAGGACATGGTAAAGCTGAATATATATATTCAATGCTTATTAGTATATCAATGATTCTTATGGCAATGTTTGTTCTTAAAGATTCATTTATATCATTAGTTAAAGGTAAAACATATGATTTTTCAATATGGTTAATAGTTGTATGTTTAGTTACAATAATAGTTAAATTATTCTTGTTTATATATACTAATAAAA
>CAVIUL010000063.1:0-10593 GCA_963645885.1 bacterium
CAAGCAAAGAAAGATGAAATCAAAGAAGTTAAAGATGGATATGCTAAATTCTTAATCTCTAAAAAGTTAGCAGTACCATACACTGAAAAAAGTATGAATGTTCTTCAAGGAGAAATTGACGAAAGAAATGAAAAAGAACAAGAATTAATCGCTGAATGCAATAAAATTAAAAACAAACTAAAAGATAAAAAGATTGAATTCAAGGTTAAAACAGGTGCTAATGATAAAGTATTTGGTACAATAACAGCAAAACAAATTAGTGAAGAATTATCTAAAATGGGATATGACATTGATAAGAAAAAAATAATGATAGATGGTGAAATCAATTCACTAGGAACTCACATAGTAACAATTAATTTACATAAACAAGTAAGTTTTGGGATGGATGTAGTTTTAACAAAGTAGTAGGGGAGTATTTATGGCAAGACAAGAACCTCAAAATAAGGATGCAGAAATATCAGTACTTGGATGTGGATTCTTAGAAAAAACAGCATTAGATAAAATTTTAGATGAAGTAACAGAAGAAATGTTTTATGATGAAGCAAATAGAATAATATTTAAAACTATGAAAAATCTTCACATAAACAATATACCTGTAGATGTTCAAACTGTATGTAATGAACTTGATAAAACAAAATCATTATCAAAAGTTGGTGGAGTAGAATATATTACAAAAGTAATAGACTCAGTACCATCTACAGCAAACTTAAGTTATTATATTAAAATAATATTTGAAAAGAGTGTACTTCGTAACTTAATTGAAAAAAGTACTAGAATTCAAGAAGAATGTTATGATGAAAAAGATTCAGTAGTTGATATAGTAGAAAATGCTGAAAGAAATATTCTAAGTGTTTATAACGATAAACTAGGTCGTGATATTCAAAGAATACAAGACGTACTTCCGGAAGTACAAAAGAATTTAGAAGCATTAGCAGAATCAACTGATGAATATACTGGTATTAGAACAGGTTATTATGACTTTGATGCGATGACTCGTGGACTTCAAAAGAAACAAGTTATAATTATAGCTGGTCGTCCAGGTTGTGGTAAAAGTGCATTCTCACTTAATGTTGGACTTAATGCAGCAATACATGATAAAAAAAGTGTAGCTTTATTCTCACTAGAAATGGGTGTAGAAGAAATTACAAAGAGAATGTTCGGAGTAGTCGGTAAAATAGATGGTGACGTACTAAAAACAGGTAAATTAAAAAATACTGACTGGAAAAAATGGAATGAAGCGATGAGTGAACTTTCAGATGCTAAATTCTATGTAGACGATTCAGGTGGTCTAACAGTAAGCGAAGTAAGAAGAAAATGTAGAAAATTAAAAAATTCAGATGATGGTTTAGACCTAATAATAATAGATTACTTACAATTACTTTCAAGTTCTAGTAAATATGCTGGACAAAGAGTTCAAGAAGTAAGTGAAATAAGCCGTGATATTAAAAAACTAGCCATGGAATTAGATGTTCCAGTTATAGCACTAGCCCAACTATCAAGAAGTGTTGAGCAAAGAAAAGGCGGCGACAATAAACCAAAATTATCAGACTTAAGAGAATCAGGTTCTATTGAACAAGATGCCGATATCGTATTATTCTTACATAGTGATGAATATGGAAAATACGATGGTAATGTTAATAGAAAAATAGAATTACTAGTAGCAAAACATAGAGCAGGTTCAACAGGAACAGTAAACCTATTATTCAAAATGAATACTGGTTCATTCGATAATTATTCAAATAAGGAAGATGGAAATGAATAAAAATGAGTTAACAATCTCAAATATATTATTTGGTATATTTGTGATAGGAATAGTTCTTTATATGTGTTTAACATTTAAACCAGTAGAAAGAACTATAAACAACTATTATCAAGTATCTCTTGGTGGAGAAAGAATAGGACTTATTAAATCTAAAGATGAACTTTATGATTTAATAGATAAAGAACAAACAGAATTAAAAGAAAAATACAACGTTAGTAAAATATATCCACCATCAGGTTTAGAAGTACAAAGCGTTAAAACATATAAAACAAATCTTATGACAGCTGGAGAAGTATATGATGATATAAAAGATTTAGATCCATTCACAATTGAAGGATATGAAGTAACAGTTAGTACTGAAGATAATGGAACAACAAAATTTTATGTTCTAAATAAAGATGATTTAGATAAAGCAGTAGAAAACACTGTAACAGCTTTTATAAGCAAAGAAGAATATCAAAATTATTTAGATGGTAAAGTAAAAGAAGCAGATAAAGATGGAACAGAAGTAACTGATGTATACTTTGGCGATGATGTAACAATTAAAAAGACATTAATATCAACAGAAAATGAAATAATAACAAATGCTGATGATTTAAGTATGTACTTTCTATTTGGAACAACAAATCTTACACAAAAGTACACTGTAAAATCTACTGACACAATAGAAACAATAGCTGAAAAGAATAAATTAGGAGTACAAGATTTCTTAATAGCAAACCCAGATATAGCTGGAGAAAATGCTTTACTTGCAGTTGGACAAGAAGTTATTGTAGCTCCAATCAATCCAGTTGCTAAAATAATGGTTGATTCATTCGAAACAGAGACTCAAACTATAAAATATGAAACAAAAGTTATATTAGATAAAACATTAAATGCATCAGAAAAGTATGTAAAACAAAAAGGTTCTAACGGACTTAGCAAAGTTGTATATGCTACACAAGAAGCAAATGGTGTAATTATGAAATCTAAATTTGTTTCAGAAGAAGTAATAAATGCAGCAGTTGATGAAATAGTAGTAGTAGGTGCTAAAAATGTAGTATATGTTGGTAATAACACATATTGGGCATGGCCAACTGTAAAACCTTATAGATTCTCATCAATGTATGGTTACCGAAGAGATCCAGTTACTGGTAAACCAAGTACAATGCATAGAGGTGTAGATATAGTAGGTACACCATCAGATAATATATTCGCAATACAAAGTGGTACAGTTATAGCTTCAGGTTATAGTAGTGATATGGGTAACCATGTAGATATTGATCACCACAATGGTTATATTTCAATATACATGCACTTAAAATCTAGAATAGTTAAAAAGGGAGACGAAGTGGAAAAAGGACAGTTAATAGGAGTAATGGGTTCAACTGGTAAATCAACAGGTAAACACCTTCACTTAGCTATTAAAAAGAATGGACACTATATGAACCCACTAGAAATATATAAATAATGATAAGAATATTATGTGTAGGTAAAATAAAAGAAAAATACTTAAATGATTTAATAAATGATTATAAAACAAGAATTACTAAATATCATAAAATAGAAATAATAGAACTAAAAGATACTAACATAGATAATGAATCAAATGAGATATTAAACCATTTAAATGAAAAAGATTTTAATATATGCATGGATATCAATGGAAAAGAATATACATCAGTAGAATTATCAAACTTAATAGATAATACTTTCACAAATGGTTATGGAACAATAACATTCATAATAGGTGGAAGTGATGGTATAAATGAATCAGTTAAAAATAAATGCAACTTAAGATTATCTTTTTCAAAACTAACATTTCCTCATGGATTATTTAGAGGAATATTATTAGAACAAATATATAGAAGTTTTAAAATATTAAACAATGAAAGTTATCACAAATAGTGATAACTTTTTAACTATAAAAATATAATTAGTATGTGGATATTATTAATTATATTTTTATTTATTTTATCTATTTATTTAACATTAAAACTAAATTTTAAAAATTATAAATTAAATATTTTAAAACTTCTATCAAAAGATAAAACATCTTTATTTCTAACATTAGGTACCAAAATAGGAGTAGGTTCATTAATAGGGACAACTTCATCAATAATTATTGGTGGTTTTTCATCATTAATATGGATGATACTTTTTTCACTCTTAACAACATCTATAACATATCATGAAGCATACTATGGAAATAAATATAAAAAAGAAAACAATAATAACTTCGTAGGTGGACCATACTATATATTAAAATATGGACTAAATAAAAAAATACTTTCAATTATTTCATTAATACTTTTAATAGTTATATATTCATTTCTATTTCAAATGATACAGATGAATTCTATAGGATACTTACTAGAACTATTAAACATAAAAAAATATTTAATAATTATTATTTCTCTTATAGTATTATTTATTACATTTAGATTATCTATTGAAGAAGTATTAAATGGTCTTAATAAAATAGTACCACTTATGTGTTTACTTTTCTTAATAGTTAGTATTTATGGAATAATAAAAAACTTTAGATTAATAGATATAACACTTATAACAAAAGATTTTACAAGTGTAAATTCAATACTTACAGGTTTAGTTATAGGAGTAAAAAGAAGTATATTCATGAATGAACTTTTAATAGGTACAACTAGTACAGGTAGCGCAAGCGATAAAAATGATATTAAAACGTCAATAAACTATCAAATACTAAGTGTATATTTTATCGGAGTATTTATAACAATTATTATTTCATTACTTTTATTAATTTATTTAAGTAATAACGATATATTAAGTAACTATAATCTACTTCTTACTGGAGTATACACTAGTATATTAGGTAAATATGGTTTATTATTTTTATTAACACTTTACATTTTATTCGGATTTACCACTATATTAAGTGGTTACTACATAGGTAAAAACAACATAGAATATTTAACAAATTCTAAAGGAATGCTAAGTATATTTAAAATAATATTTATTTTATTTACCGTAAGTGGAATACTATTTAAAAGTGAATTTCTATGGAATATAGTAGATAATTTAATTTTAATAATGATAATAATTAATAGTTATAGTATAATTAAATTAATAAAATGTAAAAAGGAGAAGATATGAAAAAAATAGTTTTAGGAATTCTAATAGGTTTAACAAGTATATTTTTATTAACTGGATGTACAAATGAAATTGATAAACTTATTACAACAGAGTCTGATGTTAAAATTGAAGACAGCAATGTAACATTAAAAGTAAGAGAAGAAACTTTAACAAACAAAGGAGCAACATTCGTACTTGAAAATAATAGAAAGGATATTATTGACTATACACTTGCTTATGAAATAGAAGCAAAAAGAGATAATAAATGGTATAAGTTAGGTATCATTAATGAATTTATTGAAGAAATCTATGAAGTAGATGCTAAGTCAACAGACCAAATAATTGTTGATTGGGAAAATACTTATTTAAAATTACCAAAAGGTGAATATAGACTTGTAAAAGAAATAAGTGTTCCAGCAACATTAGAATTATTTTATGTAGCAGGAGAATTCACAATAAAATAAAAATACAAGAAGGAGTAGTTATGATAGGCAACGATTGGGATATAGTATTAAAAAGTGTATGGGAAAGTGAAGGCTTTCATAAATTCATGAATAAAGTTAAAGAAGAGTATAAAACTCATACTTGTTATCCAACATATGAAAATATATTCAATGCTTTAAAAAGTACACCTTATAGTAATGTTAAAATAGTTATTTTAGGACAAGATCCATATCATGGAGAAGGCGAAGCCCATGGACTTTCATTTAGTGTACAAGAGGGTGTAAAGTTACCACCAAGTTTACAAAATATATTTAAAGAACTATATGATGACTTAGGAATTAAAAATGGTCCTAGTGGAGACTTAACACCATGGACTAAAGAAGGAGTACTATTACTAAACAGTGTTTTAACTGTTAGAAAAGATATGCCAGCATCACATAAAGATCTTGGTTGGCAACTATTAACAGATCATATAATAAAACTAATAAATCTTAAAAAAGAACCAGTAGTATTCATACTATGGGGAAACTTCGCAAGAAGTAAAAAAGTGTTTATAACAAATCCTAAACACTTAGTAATAGAAAGTACACACCCAAGTCCATTCTCAGCAAGAAATGGATTCTTTGGAAGTAAACCATTCTCAAAAGCAAACAATTTCCTAAAAAAGAACAATATAAAAGAAGTGAATTTTACACTTCCAAATCATTATTAAAACTATCGTCTATTTCTCTTCCTTCAAGTAAAGTTTTAATCTTATAACCTTTTAATTTAGCTACTAGATTAAAAGGTATTTTTTTAATTAAATTATTATACTCTAAAGTATATTTATTATAAAAAGTTCTAAGAGATATTATATGTAATTCATTATCTTCATAGTCATCAATATTTTGATTAAACTCTTTAACATCCTTAGTTTCACGAGTCTTTTTATTATCTTCACGAATTTCCATTATCTCACTATAACACTTATCAAGAACACTCTCATCTTTAAAACTAACTAAATCATTAATCTCTAAAGCATTAACTTCATCAAAAGTACTACTTTCAATTTTTAATTTCTTAGTGACATAATTAATCATCTTAACTAATAACTCTTTTTTATTCTTCATTTTCTCTAACATATCATTTTCAGCATTAGTAAGCATCTTATGTAAATTATCAATTCTTTCTTTAAAGAATTTTAAAAGAATATTAATAAGTAAAAATAATACTATTAAAATTACTAATACTAAAGCTATTATATTTAGAGTTTTCATGTAATCACATCCTACTAAATATTATATCAAATATTGATTACTTTTTAAAGTTATTTAGCGTAAGTTATTTCTTCATCAAACTCAACAAAATCTAAATATATCATAAGTATTAAATAGTTTTTACCATTTTCTTTATCGTTAATTACTAAGTTATCACGACCAGCATGTTCTATAATACCAGTAAATACTCTGTCTCTCCATTCAACTGAATCTGAAAAAGATGCATGAACTCTTACACGTTTACCTATATTATTTCTAAGAATATTTTCAATATAACTTTGTTCACTAGTAAGCATGTAATCATTAGATGGTTTCTTTTCATAATATTCATTATTTTCACGTTCTATATCATTTATAAATACTGGACTTTGATAATAACTACCGTTCACATAATCACTTCCTTTATAAGTATTAAATGACAAGATTAGTAAGTTTGTGATTAATTATTATATAAAATATAGTATAATTAACATGGAGGTTAATATGAATATAAAAATAGGTGTATCAAACCATCACGTTCATTTGACTAAAGAAGTTTTAGAAATATTATTTGGTAAAGGTTATGAACTTACTCCTAAAAGATATTTAACTCAAAAAGGTCAGTATGCATGTGAAGAAACAGTAACTCTTAAAAAAGGTAAAAAAGTATTAGAACATGTACGTATTATAGGTCCATGTAGAAAGTATACTCAAGTAGAATTACTTGAAAGAGATAATGATTATTTTAACTTAGATTCACCAGTTAGAAAAAGTGGAGACTTAATAGGTAGTGAAACAATAACTATAGTTGGACCTAAAGGTGAATATGAAGCAGTAGAATCAACTATTATCGCAGATAGACACATTCATATGAGTGCGGAAGATTTAGAAACATTTAAAAGACATAATGATGAAGTAGTATCTGTTAAAGTACAAAATGGTGTAACTTTAGAAGATGTTCATATCAAATCAGATGAAACTTGTGTACTTGAGATGCATATGAATAAAGATGAAGCAGAAAAACTTGGTATAGAAACTGGAATGGAAGTGACTATATGCTAAAAGTTGAGCATGTAACTAAATACTATGACAACTTTAGAGCAGTAAATGATCTTTCATTTGAAGTAAAAGATGGAGAAATATTTGGACTTTTAGGAGTAAATGGTGCTGGTAAAACAACAACATTTAGAATGATTATGGGACTTCTAGATAAAACAGAAGGAGACATAACACTAAATGGTAAAAAGATAGATTATAGTGTGTCAGATGAAATAGGTTTCTTAACAGAAGAAAGAAGTTTATTACCATCAAAAACAGTACTAGAACAAGCAGTATTCTATGGAGTACTAAAAGGTCTTACAGAAAAAGAAGTAGAAAAAAGATTAGATAAATACTTAGAAGAATTTAATATAACAGATTATAAAAATAAAAAGATAAAAGAATTATCTAAAGGTAATCAACAAAAAATACAATTTATAATAAGTATAATTCATGAACCAAAACTACTTATATTAGATGAACCATTTAGCGGATTAGATCCAATAAATGTAGAAATGTTCAAAAAAGAAATATTAAGACTTAAAAAGAAAGGTACTATGATAATATTCTCATCACATATGATGGAACATATAGAGTACTTCTGTGATTCGCTTATAATACTTGTAAAAGGAAACACAGTCCTAAAAGGAAAACTAACAAAAATAAAAGAAGACTTTAGAAAGAAAAATGTAAAAGTAAAAGCAGACTTAAATGAAGAAGAAATTAAAAAAGTAAAAGGTGTAGAACACATAGAAAAAAATAAAGATGAATACACTATTAGAATAGAAGATAATTCATATATAAATACATTATTTAAAGCAGTATCTAAATATGATAATGTTACTAAATTTGTAGTTGAAGAACCAACTTTAAATGAAATATTTGTAAGTAAAGTAGGTGAAGTATATGAAAAATAAATTTAAATTTCTAACAAAAGATAGTCTTAAGAAAAAAATATGTACTAAGTCTTTTAAAATAATAAATATAATAATTTGTTTAATAACTATATGTTTAATAAATTTAGATTCTATAGTTAAATTCTTTGGTGGCGACTTTGAAGATCAAATAAATGTATATGTAGTTGATGAAGTAGGGGTTTACAACGACTTAGAAGAAACTATGAAAAGTGGTTACAAAGATATACTAGAAAACTATAATGCTAAGATTAGTAAAACTGATAAAACAGTAGATGAACTAAAAGAAGAAATTATCAAAGATGAAACTAAAGATATAATTATAAATGTTAAAAAAATAGAAAACGAGTCATTAGATAAAATGTTTGATGTAGATATGATATCATATGACTATATTGACAATATCTTATATCAAGACTTATTAAATGCATTAAATACTACTAAAGTAAATATGGCTATGAAAACAGCAAATATTAGTGAAGAAGTACTAAGTAGTATTTATAAGACAGTAGATATTAATAGAATATATTTAGATGAAAATTTAAACGAAAACGAAGAATTAATTAAATTAATTGGAAGTGTAATTATAATAGTATTTATAGTACCATTCTTTATATTAATAGTTCTTATGGTTCAAATGATAGGTGCTGAAATTAATGAAGAGAAAAGTACTAAGAGTATGGAAATAATTATATCAAGTGTAACACCTGAAGCTCACTTTATGTCAAAACTAGTCGCGTCTAATATATTTGCGATATTCCAAGGAGCATTATTACTTCTTTATGCATTCGTGGGTTCTTTAATTAGATTCTTTACTACATCAAGTGGAGTAACAAGTGTAGTTGGAACAACTGAAGCAGGAAAGATAAGTGCATACATAAAAATGTTCTTAGAAAGTGATATGGCATCAAAACTATTAGCTGGTATACCATTCTTCTTAATATTGATTATACTTAGTTTCTTAGCATACTCATTATTTATAGGAGTACTAGCTAGTATGACAACAAGTATGGAAGACTACAACCAAATACAAACACCAGTTATGATATTCTTAATGCTAGGCTATTATTTAGCACTTTACGCATCAGTTTATCAAGGAGCAGTATTTATTAAAGTAGCTGCATTCATACCATTCATATCAGGAATACTCGCACCAGTAATGTATACACTAGGTGAAATGACAATAATAGATTTAATAATATCAATAGTACTAATGATAATAACATGTTTCTTACTATATAAATATGGACTTAGAATTTATAAAGAAGGAATACTAAATTATTCATCAAGTAAACTATGGAATAAGATATTTAAATCACTAAAAAATAAAAATTAATGTTAACAACTTGTTAACATTTTTCTTTACATTAAAATTAACTTTAGTTTTACAGAAGGTATCATTTGTGATAGTATATATACTCAAGAGGTAGACTATGAGAAAAGAGAGAATATTTACACAAATACCTGAAGGTTATTATCATAGAAGATTAAATAATGGGTGCAGTGCGACTTGTTATTTAACTGATTTTGGAAAAGTATTTAAAGAGTATCCAGAAGAATATAAATATTTAAGAGAACTTGAAGCTTTAGCTTATTATCAAAGTGAAGACTTTGCATTCCCAGAAGAGTTTATATTTTTACTTGAAGAAGAAAGAAAATCATTAAGAGGATACTTAATGAAATATATAGAAGGAACACCTATCAAAACTTTAGAAGATGCTACTATGTTAAGAGACTTTGTAAGAGCATTAACTGAATTTGAAAGAGAGATGTTAAGATTAACTACACAAGGTTTATTATTTACTGATTTAAATCAAGAGAATTTAATATATACACCAGATAAAAGAATAAAAGCGACAGACACTGATTTATATGATGTAACATCAGATGATGACTTTGGTAGTATGTACAAAAACAATCTAAAAGAGTTAGCGGCTACTATAATCGCACAGTTTGTAGGCGAAGATAATTTTAAAAATGAACAATTAACTGAATATGTAAGAAGGTGTGGCGCATATGGAAGACTTAGAAGTAGTAGTCTATTAGAAATTTTAGCGGAAGAAGCAGAAAAAGAAATAAAAGAACCAGTCGAAACAGTAGGGGAATTTAA
>CAVIUL010000064.1:0-10535 GCA_963645885.1 bacterium
ATAATTTACTTGTTAAAGCTAATTCTAAAGATCACTTTAATGATATGATTATTACCAGTGCTAACTTAGTGTCATGTATATTATCAATATATGGAATATATTTTTTAGATGGAGTAGTTGGTATAATAATATCATTATGGATAATGTATACTTCTATAAAATTATTTATTGAAAGTTATAATGTTCTTATGGATAAATCAATATCTGTTGAAACTAAAAATGAAGTATATGAAATAATAGATAGACATAAAGAAATTAAAAAGGTAATACATTTTAATTCAACCCCGGTTGGATATAAATATCAAATAAGTTTTACTATATATGTAGATGGAAACATGAGTACTTTTGATAGTCACGATATAGCAAATAAACTTGAAAAAGAAATAATAAAAGAGATTGATGAAATATATCTGGTTATAATACATGTTAATCCAATTTAGGAGGGAATTATGAGTTTTGTAGAAATATTATTAATTAGTGTATCACTTGCTGCGGATGCTTTTGCAGTTAGTATATGCAAAGGACTTTCTTTAAAGAAGATAGATATTAAAGATGCTGTTAAAATTGGTATTTGGTTTGGAGTTTTTCAAGCTTTAATGCCTACGATTGGTTTCTTTTTAGGAGAAGCATCTCAACATATAATTACAAGTGTTGATCATTGGATTGCATTTATTTTACTTGCTATTATTGGTGGAAAAATGATATTTGAATCATTCTCTCATGGTGAAGAAGTTAATTCCGACTTAAGTTTTAAAACGATGCTTGTATTATCTATTGCTACTAGTATTGATGCTTTAGTAGTAGGTATTGCTTATGTTTGTGCTTATGGTAGTAAGAATGCAGTTATTACTTTTCCAATGATAGGTATAATTACATTTATGTTATCTGTTATTGGCGTGTATGTAGGTAATAAATTTGGTAGTAAATATAAAAATGTTGCTGAAGCAACTGGTGGTTTAATTTTAGTTCTACTTGGAGTACAAGTTCTACTTGAACATTTAGGAATTTTATAAAAAATATTTAAAAATATATAAAATATAGTATAATAAAATTGAGGTGAAATTATGAAAAAGATAAGTACTGTTATTGTTGGTATAGTGTTTATTGTTGTTGGAGTTATAGTTGGTCTTAATTCATTTGGAATAACAAACATCAATATATTTTTTGATGGATGGTGGACATTATTTATTATAATTCCTGCGATTAATGGACTTGTTACTGACGCAGAAAAAACTGGAAGCATTATTTGGCTTATTATAGGTATTGCTTTGTTACTTGGATGTCAAGATTTAATTAGCTTTGATATTTTATGGAAACTTACATTACCTGTTATATTAGTATTTATTGGACTATCTATTATGTTTAATAATAATGGTAAAAAAAGTTCTAAGAATACTGATGATAATGAATATTGTGCTTGCTTTAGTGGACAAACTATAAAGTTTGATGGTAAAGATTTTAAAAATGCTGAAGTAAATGCTATATTTGGTGGAATTACAATAGATCTTACTAATGCTAAAGTTAAAGATGGAGCAGTAATTGATGCAACTGCTGTATTTGGTGGAGTCACAATTTTAATTCCGGAAGACTTAAAAGTAGAAATTAAATCTACTTCAGTATTTGGTGGAGTTAGTGACAAAACTAAAAATAAAGAAAAGAAAGATAAAGTTACACTACATGTTAATGGATGCTCTATATTTGGCGGTGTAGATATTAAATGACAACAGGACAAAAAATAATTAAATATTTAGCTATATTATTTGCTATGATGATTATAATTAATATAATTGGTGGTATAGCAAGTGGTTTAATGGGTATTACTTCTTTATTTAATGGTAATAAGAATGCAAATGAAAACGTATATGTTTATACAGTCGAAGAGATAAATAAAGTTGATAATTTGAAGATTGATCTTAAAATGAGTAATTTAACTATTAAGAGTGGAGAAGCATTTAGTATTCAAACTAATAATAGACACGTTAAACAAAGTCTTAGCAACGAAACATTAATAATAAAAGAGAATAGACATTTTAATTTCAGTTCTAATAATGATGTTATTATTACTATACCAGTTGATAAAATATTTAATAAAATAAATATTTCAATGGGTGCTGGAAATATCGATTCTGAAGATTTAACATCATTATATTTAGATATTGATGCCGGTGCTGGAAATATAACATTTAATAATTTAAGTGTTACTGAAGAATTAGAATTAGATGGCGGAGCTGGTAATATTACTATTAATAACTCTCAAGTTAATAATTTAGATTTAGATAATGGAGTAGGTGAATTTAAATTTAGTGGTTATCTATTTGGAAAAAATGAAATAGATATGGGCGTAGGAAATGCTAGTTTATATTTAAATTCTGATATTAATGAATATAATTTTAGTGTAGATAAAGGTATTGGAAATATTACTATTAATGATTTAAAAGTATCAGATGGATACAAAGTTAGTAATGATGAAAATATTAAGTCTATTAAAATTGATGGTGGTGTTGGTAATATCACTGTCAGTAGTAAATAAGTAGGAAAAATCCTACTTTTTATTTTACTTATTTTATGTATTTTGATATAATTTTAACGTAATATTATTACGGAGGGATTTGTATGCTTGAACTTAAGAATATTAAAAAGACTTACGAATTAAATGATTTTAAACAAAAAGCATTAGATGGTGTAAGTTTATCTTTTAGAGAATGTGAATTTGCTTCTATATTAGGTCCTTCTGGTAGTGGTAAAACAACTCTTTTAAATATTATTGGTGGACTTGATAAATATACTAGTGGTGACTTAATAATAAATGATATTAGTACTAAATTATATAAAGATAGAGATTGGGATGCTTATAGAAATTATAGAGTAGGTTTTGTATTTCAAAGTTATAATTTAATAAGCCATCAATCTATACTTTCTAATGTTGAACTTGCACTTACATTATCTGGAGTTTCATCAAAAGAAAGAACTAAAAGAGCAAAAGAAGCTTTAATTAAAGTTGGACTTAAAGAGCATATAAATAAAAAGCCTAATCAATTAAGCGGTGGTCAAATGCAGAGAGTTGCGATAGCAAGAGCACTTGTAAATGACCCTGATATAATACTTGCTGATGAACCTACCGGAGCACTTGACTCTGAAACTTCTGTTCAAATAATGAATTTATTAAAAGAAGTTTCTAAAGAAAAATTAGTTATTATGGTTACACATAATCCTGAACTTGCTAAAGAATATAGTACAAGAATTATTAAATTAAAAGATGGTAAAGTAACAGATGACTCTAATCCATATAATCCAGGGAAAACAAGGACTATTAAAAAAGATGAAAGTAATCATAAAACATCCATGTCAATATTTACTGCTTTAGGCTTATCATTTAATAATTTAATGACTAAAAAGGGAAGAACAATACTTGTATCTTTTGCTGGTAGTATTGGTATTATTGGTATAGCTTTAATACTTGCTCTTTCAAATGGATTTCAAAATTATATAGATAGTATACAAGAAGATACATTATCTTCATATCCACTTACTATTACAAGTAGTTCAGCTGATATGACATCATTATTCTTATCTATGATGGATACTGATGAAGATGGAGAAAAAGGAATTATAAAAGAAAAACAATATATGACTTCTATGTTTGGAAGTATGTCAGTAAACGATCTTAAGAGTTTTAAAAATTATTATGAAAAAGAAGATAATTCTATTATGAAAGATATTTCTAGTATTAAATATGGTTATAGTGTTAGTCCTAATATTTATACTATAGATTCAAGCAATAAACTTACTAAACTTAATCCTAGTTCTCTTATGAGCACTATGTATAGTTCTAATATGTCTATGTCTATATCGTCATTTTCAAGTGTTTTTACTCAAATGATTGATGACATGGATAAACTTAATAGTCAATATGATGTTCTTGAAGGAAAATGGCCTTCAAAATATAATGAGATGGTAATAGTACTTCCAGATCAATACTCTATACCAGATTTACTTGTTTATTCTCTTGGACTTAGAGATATGGATGAACTTACTGATATGATTACTAAAGTAATGTCTGGAGAGGATGTTAAAATTAGTCATGAATCATATAACTTTACTTATAAAGATTTAATGAATATTAAACTTAAACTTATAAATCAATATGAAACATATAAATATAATTCTAAATACAATATATATGAAGATATGACTGATGATGAAGAATACATGATGGCTTTATATAATAAAAGTGAAGACTTAAAGATAGTTGGTATAGTTGCTCCTAAAAAAGGAGTTACATCTAAATCATTAAATCCTGGTGTAGCATATAAAAAAGAACTAATACATCATGTTATAGATAATGCTAAAAATAGTAAGATAGTAAAAGCACAATTATATAGAGAAGATATAGATGTATTTTCTAATAAGAAATTTGATTCTAATGATAAGAAATCTAATTTAAATTTTGAAGATATGATTAGTGTTGATGAAAAAATGCTTAAAGATGCATTTAACATTAAAATAGATCAAAATGATATTAAGAATTCTACTACTAATTATATGAATAAAATATCAAGTAATATAACAGTTGATACTACTACTGCTAAAGCTAACTTTATGAATGGACTTACTAACTTAATAAGTGGTTTAATTAGTGAATATAGAAGTAATCCTAAAGATGAAAAAGATGGTAAAGCTATTTTATATATGAATGATATAGATTCAATTGTTAACTCTTATATTGGTACTAGTAGTGCATCTAAGATATTTAAAAACTTAGAAAGTTCTTATGTTGTTCCTAGTGATGTATTTAAAAGTACATATCAAAAATTATTAGTTGGATACTTACAAATGTATGTTGGCACTGCATCTAGTAGTGGTTTAACTACAGGGGATGCTACTAATATTGGAGTTTATATAGAAGATACATTAATTAATTCAGTAACTGAAAGCTATATGGCATCAAGTGCAATAATAGCTACTAGTGAGGGATTTGCTAGTAAAATGACAGAAGCTGCAATGCAAAAGAATATTTTAACTGAAGTTGGTAATTTAACTAATAGTTTAGTAAGTAAATTCTCTAATGCATTTAATGTAGATCAAAATAAAATAGCAAAAGCTTTCAAATTTAATTTAAATGAAGATGAGTTAAAAAGACTTATGACATCAATGATGACTAAAGAAGAATCAAGTTATTCAAATAATCTTATTAATTTAGGATATCAAGATTTAGATGAACCTACTATGATATCATTTTACTTTAATTCATTTGATTCTAAAGAGAATTTTATTAAATATTTAGATAATTATAATGATAAAATGAAGAATAGTGGTGAAGAAGATAAAGAAATTAAATATACAGATACTACTGGAATACTTATGTCTTCTGTTAAAAAAGTAGTAAATACTGTTAGCTATGTATTAATTGCTTTTGTTTCTATTTCACTTGTTGTTTCTAGTATAATGATTGCAATCATTACTTATATTAGTGTTCTTGAAAGAACTAAAGAAATTGGTATTTTAAGAGCAGTAGGTGCTAGTAAGAGTGATATATCTCATGTATTTAATGCTGAAACATTTATAGAAGGGCTTATATCAGGTATATTTGGTATAGGGATAACATTATTATTATGTATACCAATAAATATAATAATTGAACACTTAATTAATGTAAGTGGACTTGCTAGTCTTCCATTTACTGGAGCAATTTTATTAATCATACTAAGTGTTATTCTTACTTTAGTAGCTGGAATAATACCTGCTAGGATGGCTAGCCGTAGAGATCCAGTTGAAGCACTTAGAACAGAATAGTTTGACAATTATAAAAATAAGATGTATAATTTAATCAGTTTTGTTGACGAAGAGGTTACCACAGTAGTGATATAGTACTCTATACAGGAAATAATAGCCACTGACTGAAAGCTATTTTAGAAAACTATATTTATGAATTTCAATAACTGAGTCAAATCGTGATGAGCGTTATTCTATAGAGTGCTAAGTATTTAGAACAAAGGTGGTACCGCGGATTTAATAGTGATTCGTCCTTTATGGATGAACACTATTTTTTTATACAAGAAAGGAAGTTAATATGAAAGAAAAATTAGAACAAATTAAAGAGAATAGTTTAAAGAAAATCAATGAATGTAAAACTACTCTTGAACTTCAAGAAGTTATGAAAGAATTAACTGGTAAAAAAAGTGAACTTACTGAAATAATGAAGTCTATGGGCTCTTTAGAACCAGATGAAAGAAGAGAGATTGGTATGATTACTACTGAAATTAAAAAAGTAGTAACAGAAGCTAATCAAAAGAAACAAGATGAATTAGTTTCACTTCAAAGTGTACTTGATAGTCCTATGGATTTAACTTTACCAGGTACTGAAATAAGTGGTGGAGCATTACATCCAATAACTCAAATGTGTTATGACTTAAATCAAGCATTCTTATCACTTGGATTTGAAGTATATAGCGAAGATGATATAAGTAGTGAAAAATATGCATTTGATAATTTAAATTTCCCTGAAGATCATCCAGCTCGTCAATCAATGGATACTTTCTGGGTAGAGGGGACTGAAGATAAAAGTGGTTGTGATAGACTTTGCTTAAGACCACATTTAACTGGTGGAAGTGTTAGATATTTACTTAAACATGGAGCTCCAGCTAGATTCGTATATCCAGGTAGAGTTTATAGAAATGAAAACACTGATGCTAGACATGAGAGAGCATTCTTCCAATATGAAGCGTTAATTGTTGATAAAAATATATCATTCTCTGAAGGAATTGTTATGATTCAAACTATACTTGAAAAAGTGTTTGGAAGAAAAATTAATATTCGTATGAGAGAAGGATTCTTCCCATTTACTGAACCAGGATATGAAATAGATATGGAATGTTTAGTTTGTGGTGGTAAAGGATGTAAAGTATGTAATCACAATGGATGGATTGAAGTTATGCCAGGTGGTGTAATACATCCAAATGTACTTAAGAGTGCTAACTTAGATCCTGAAGAATGGACAGGATTCTATATTAATATAGGTCTTGATAGACTTGTTATGATGAGATATGGTGTAGATGATGTAAGACTATTCCATAGTGCAGACTTAAGATTCTTAAGTCAATTTAAGTAGGAGGTAAGAAAGTATGAAAGTATCATTAAATTGGGTAAAAAAATATGTAGATTTACCTGAAAATATAACTACAAAACAAATGGCTACTGATTTAACTTTAAGAACAGTTGAAGTTGAAGGATATGAAAATACTGAAGAAAAATTTCATGATATTATAGTTGGTAAAGTTCTTGAAGTTAATGAGCATCCTAATGCTGATAAATTAAAAGTTTGCAAAGTTGATATAGGTGAAGATGAACCAAGACAAATTGTATGTGGTGGATCTAATTTATATCCAAATGAAATGGTTGTTGTATGTAAACCAGGCGCTGAAGTTTATTGGCATGGTGAAGCTGAACTTATGAAAATTAAAGACTCTAAAGTTCGCGGAGTTGATTCATATGGTATGATTTGTGGAGCTGAAGAAGTTTACTTAGAAAATATATTCCCTGCTAAAGAAGCAGATGAAATAGTTGATTTAGCTGGAATAGATTGTTATCCAGGACAAAGTATAACAGAAATTATTGATATGAAAGATGTTGTACTTGAAATAGATAATAAATCACTTACTAATAGACCTGATTTATGGGGACATTATGGTATTGCTCGTGAACTTAGTGCAATTTATGATGTTGATTTAAAACCAATTGAAAAAGTTGAAATTAATAGTAAGTTACCTAAATATGATGTAGAGATTGAAGACTCTTCTAAGTGTCAAAGATATGTTGCTGTAGAAATAGATAATGTATATGAAAAGAGAAGCCCATTATGGATGCAATCTGCAATAATTAAAGGTGGTATGAGACCAATTAATGCTATAGTTGATATTACTAATTATGTTATGATGGCTGT
Source organism: bacterium (assembly GCA_963645885.1). GTDB lineage: Bacteria > Bacillota_I > Bacilli_A > RF39 > UBA660 > CAG-1000. Next base: position 7,940 of record CAVIUL010000064.1, read on the forward strand.
TGGTCAACCATTACATGCTTTTGATAAAACACATGTTGATGGAAATAAAATTATAGTTAGAAATGCTCGTGAAGGTGAAGAATTACTATTACTTGATAATAATTCTATAGAACTTACTACTGATGACTTAGTAATTAGTGATGTAAACGATGCGATGGCACTTGCTGGTATTCGTGGTGGTAAGAAAGATTCAATTCTTCCTGAAACTACAAGTGTAGTACTAGAAGTTGCTAACTTCACAGCTAAAACTATTCGTAAAACTGGTAAAAGATTTGATGAAAAAACTGATGCATCAATTCGTTATGAAAAGAATATTGATACTCAAAGAGTTGATGAAGGATTAAATTTAGCACTTGCTTTATTTAAAGAAATATTCCCAGAATCAAAAGTAGTTGCTTATAATGATGTTTATCCAGTTAAAACTAAAAATGAAAAAATAGATGTTACTGAAGAATTCTTAGACACAAGACTTGGTAAAAAGATTGATAGAGAAACTATTACTCGTGTTCTTACTCGTCTTGGTTATGAAGTTAATTATAAGAATGGTACATATAGTGTAGTGGTTCCAACATATAGAAGTACTGGAGACGTGTCTTTAAAAGACGATGTTATGGGAGATATTGCTAGACTTTTAAGCTTTGAAAGTTTCGAAGCTCAACCACTTACAATTAGTTTTGATCACGCTGTACTTCAAAATAATGTATTACTTGAAACAAGAATAAAAGAATATTTATCTAGTAGATGTGGATTCTATGAAATATTTACATATCCTTGGATTAATGAAAAATATATTAATGCTGCATCTATTGATAAAAATAATAGTGTTAAATTAGCTACACCACCTTCACCAGAAGAAGCATATTTAAGAAGTTCTTTAGTGCCTGGTATGTTAGAAGCTATAAGCAAAAACTTAAGATATTTTGATAACTTTAAGATGTTTGAAATGGCTCAAGTATTTATTAAAGGTGAGTATCATGAATCAAGTGAAGATGAAACATTACCAATTCATAAAAAACTATTAACTGGATCTATAGTTGGAAGTAATCCTAAAGAAATATTCTATGAATTAAAAGGTGTTATTGAAAAAATTTCTGGTTATACTCATATGAAAGAATTGAGTTTTACTACTGAATGTGAGAAACCAAGTTGGGCTGATATTAATGCATATTTAGCTATTAAATTAGATGATGAAGTAGTTGGATATATGGGACTTTTAAGTGTTAAAACTATGAATGATGCTAAAATTAAAAGAACAAATGTAGCTATATTCGAACTTGATAGTGATATGTTTGTTCCACTAGAATCAAGAACTAATAAGTTTAAACATATTCCAGTTCTTCCATCAGTTGAAAAAGATTTATCTTTAATAGTAGATGAAAATATTACTTGGGGTGAAATGACTAAATATATTAGATCTAAAGCTAGCAGTATTAAATTCATTGAAGAATATAGAGGTAATCAAATACCTGAAGGAAAAAAATCTATAATGCTTAGAGTTACTTTTGATTCAGGAGATACTACTTTAACTAGTGATGAAATTAATACTAAGTTAGACGCTATTATTAGAACACTAAATAAAATGTGCGGTGCTGTTCTAAGAGAAGAATAATACATAATAAAAGAGGAATTAAATCCTCTTTTTTGTTTACCACATTTCTGTGTATTCGCCATCACTTTTATAATAATCATCCATAAGTACTACATGTGGGAATTTAGTAGGCATATATGATTTTGATACCTTAGTTACTGTAACTCCGTTGTCATCATACCATATAGCTTGTGCTACATAATAATTATCATCATCGACTCCAATAATTATACCTATGTGACCAGTTGCTTCGTAATTGTGCACTAAATCTCCGGCTTTTATTTTATTTGATTTAATTAATGATGAAGTTACTTTTTTGAGGCTTCCTAAATCTGTTAGATTTTTAGTACTTGTAAATCCTGCTCCTAAATCTCCACTGTTAAAACCGCCATTAAGTAGTGCCCAGCTTACAAATCCACTACAGTCAAGACCATTACTATCATTTCTTTTTACTGGCGTACTATATAAACTGCATCCCCATGCTTTAGGGCCATTCTTAGATTTACTAATTGATGAATATTTGTTGCTGTTTAAATATAAACCTTTGTGATAATATCTTCCTTCGCCATCAACACCATTAGTTCCAAGTCTACCATTTTCATAAAAATACTCAATCTTATAAGGGAAGTGTAGAGTTAAAAATCTTGCTGCTTCTACAACTCCAGCTCTTGTTTTATAACCGACTTCTTCAATTTTACCTTTTAAAATTTTATCTAATAAATCATTTTCTTCTTTTGATACTTGATTACATGTTACTGCTTTTTTACCTGTTAATTTAGTTGTGTCAACGTAATATTTTGATGTTATTACTTCAATAGTGTATTCTTCATTCAAAGCTTTAACATTTATAGTAGATGTACCACTTTTTATAGCTTTTATTTTTAAATCATTTAATGTTACATATTCATCATCTGTTGTAACTTTTATATTATCTTCATTTCCGATATATGTTATCGGTAAATTATATTCTGTGTTATATGGTAAATATAATTTTGTTTTGTTTAGCTT
>CAVIUL010000065.1:0-10446 GCA_963645885.1 bacterium
GACTATACTAGTAATAATAGGCCTATTTAAATTATCTATAAATTTTTTAATAATTATATTTATTTGTTTAAATGATAATATTCCATAAGGTAAAGCAACTGTCGCAATAGAAAATAAGAACTTAACAATTAAGTTTCTATCAATAATTTCAAGATTAAACATTTTTGTAGCTATAAGAAATACATATAATATTATTTCGAATATAAATGAAAGCAAATAACAAAACGTTCCTTTTATAATAGTCAAATTTAAATCATCGCTAAACACAATATAACAATTAATTACTGTAATCAAATAACCAATTAATGCTCTTGAATAACCAGTATTTGCATTAATATTTATAGTAATCAATATTCCACTAACAATTAAAACGATTATATTTTTTATATTTAATTTAAATTTGTAATTATCACTTATCTTAGCATAAGAAAATAAAGTAATCATTAATGTTATAGAAGAAATAGCTGACAATAAAAGATATCTAAACCATAACATATTCATCTATCTCCTTTTTATGGCTACGAGATACCAAATATTCAGATTTACCATCTTTAAAATATACCATTTCTTTATTCCAATCTATTTTATCTACATTTTTAAAATTTATAAGAACTCCTTTATTAGAACAAATAAAATATCCAGGAAGTAATGTTTTAATATCTTTAATTGATATATTTTGATAGTAATCATTATCATATGTCACTATTTTAGTTTGTCTTCCTTCTCTTACAACATAATCTATTGAATCTATAGGCAAAGTATAATCAATGCTCTTATATGTATATCTATAAACTTTTTCTACATTAAGCATTCTTAAGCATATATCTATATTTTCAGATACATTTTCTTCAACAGAATTACATTTTCCAATAAAATCTAACAACTGTAATCTTTGTTTATATACTTCATAATAAAGTGATGTATGAGCAGTAACAATAATTATAGGGCTTACCCAATTATTGCATTCATTTCTAATATATCTAGCAATATCAATTCCGTCACCACTAGGAAGTTCTAAATCTAAAATATATACAGTATTTCTTCTTTCGTCTTTAATAGTTTTTAAGAGTCCAGGAGAATAATCATCAAATTCATTAATTTTAAAATCAATTTGATTACTCATCATTTTACTAACAATAGTATTAACTACTCTCTTTCTATGAGAAGTATTATCGTCTACAACCACAAAGTTAATCATGATAGTCTCCTTATTTATACGTACATATTAATAATACCACTCCTACTTTACATTTTCAACGAAAAAGCCAATAAAAAATAGATATTGCTATCTATTCTATTGAAAATCGCTTACTGATAAAGTATACATATTTTCAGGGTCTATTGCACTTTCTTTATAAAATACTTCAAAGTGCAACATTGATTCATAATCAGATTGTAATTTTGGTTTAGCACTCATAGCAAATATCTCACCTTGATGCACTTTATAACCAACAGAAACTAAAACTCCATCTACATTACTATAAACTGATTTTAAGTTATCATTATGTTTTATAGTCACAACTTTTCCGTATACTTCACTATCTTCTATTGAAATAACTTCACCATCTAAAATAGCTACAATATCAAAGTTTTTACTATCTACATAGTCAACTCCATTATTTTGCATGTATGTATCTTCATATAGTATTAATGAATTTTCTTGTTTCTTCTCATCTGATTCAAAATCATAAAAATATCTCCCAACTTTTACTGATTCTGCAATATATGGTTTCACTATTGAATCTGTTTCAGTTTTTACAACAGGTGTAGTATCTTCATCAAAAACATTATCAATAGTAAATTTCATTTCTTCTCTATTTGTTAAGTAAGTCTTTACTCCAGAAACTACAAGTGTTGCACACAATACCATAACTGCAATAATTCCAATATAAAATGTTGGCAATAAAATTTTAGAATATTTATTCATATTTCACTCTCCTAATAATAGAGTGAACATTTTTTTAAATATTATACATAAAAAGCATTGTTATCAACAATGCTTATTTATTTTCTAATTGAGCAATTTCTTCTATTCTTCTAATATGTCTTTCTTCAGTAGAATTTTTTGTATTTATAAATGCATCAACTATTTCTTCAACATTTTCTGTATATTCAGATAAAGCAATTACATTAGCCATATTATGTTCTTTTGTAAGTTCTGCTTCACGAGGAGTAGTAACTTTTCCACATCTAATTCCTTTTACTTTATTAGCTGCTATACTCATACCAATCCCAGTACCGCAAATTAATATTCCTAAATCTACTTGCTTTTCATTTACCGCTGTACATAACTTTACAGCATATTCAACATAATCAACACTTTCATTATCATTAGTGCCAAAATTTATACATTCTATATTCTTTTCATGTAGATATTTTATTATTTTATTTTTTAATTCTACACCATGATGATCATTAGCTATACCTATTTTCATTATTCATCCTCTTTTTTATTTTTAGATTTTTTACTAGTTTTAACAACTTTAGCTTCTTTTATTTTAGTTTCTTCTTCATTTACTTCTGATTCAAATACAACTTTTGTACCAGCAATCATATCATGAAGACCCTTACCATCTTCTCTAAACATAATTAGAATAAATGATGTAGCCATTATAGCCATATCAATTAATTGAACATATTGTAAACTTGTCATATAAGCACTTTTAGAAAGTGTACTAATCAACACATCAGAAATAGTATTAGTAATTATACTATTTATTAATAAAGCTCTAATTAATATTTGATAAAATTTAGGTCTATTGTTATTAGAATCAACAACCTTTATTTTAAATAATTTATTTCCTAATGTTTGACCTTGATTTATATATTGAAATCCAACAAAATATAATGCAGTAACTACTAACGTTATTACATTTGTAGCAAGGCCAGTTTTAGATAAATTATATGATATATCATTTAGATTACTATCATTTGCTTTTTCAGGATTATTCATAACCTCGCCAGCAAAATCAATATATTCATCATATGCCTTTTGATATTCATCATATTTTGGATTTAGAAATTCAATTCTAACAAACATAGAACTTATTATTGTAATCACTATTAAGTCTACAATATAAGCACAAATTCTTTTTAACGTAGGTTTTTTCATTTCTTATCTCCCTTTGGCTTTTTATACAAGAATGAGAAGAGACCCGCTTTTCTCTTAACAATTCCTGAATTACTATAACTACCATTTATATTATGAACTATTGCATTAAGTAAATCATTTGTTGTTCCCTCAGATAAAGAGTAACTTCCACCAGGTAGTCCTCTATCATAAGCTATAACTGGAACTCTAACAGAAAAATTAACTTTATGTAATTCATGTTTATTATTATACATCTCTCTTTCTATTCCGTAAAGAGAAGATATAAATAGACCATAATTATTAGCCAAAGTAAATTCTGCTACTTTCCCTATAACAACATCTATCTTTCTTAATCTATCTTCAATGTCATCTATTTTAACACATGTATCTATTTCATAATTAATAATAATTAATTCTTGAGGATAAGCTTTTAATGTTTGTATAACTTTATCAGCATCATATATAAATCCATCATCAATTGATAAATATTTTAAGTTTTCACTTATTGTATTTCTAAGACCTGTCATATAGTAATTTATATATGGACATTTATCTTTTTCAGCCATTATTATTGCCTTAGCTCCAATAGATTCTATCGCTTGTAAAGCATATGTTGATGATACAGCAAAATTATACATAAAAGGAATTTGTCTGGTATCACATTTAACCGGAAATAAAGAATATGTTTTAATTGTTGATGTATCAATCTTTCTATATCTTTGTACTTCAATTTCTTTAAAATATTTAGTTATATCTATATTAGAATAATTAAAGAATAAGAAGAAATCATTATCATTAACACCAAATCCAGGGTTTACTGCGAATGTTCTGGCCATAGTTGGTACAGTTTTCGTTTGAAATAAAACCTCAACTTTTTTACTTAAATCTTTCCATTTTTCTCCGGCTTCAGTCGCTAATGTTTTTATAAAATCTTTAAATGCAAGTAAATTTTCCAAATGTTTATCTCCAGTTACAACACCAAGTTTAATATTATCACCAAGTTCATAATTTAATGTTGTAAAGTTTCTATCAATATCTTTATAATCATTTAATGATTGTTGAGTCATAATTAAATGTATAAATATTTTTGATTTAATATACAATTTCATTTCTTTGATAAAGAATAATAATTGTTCAATAGTTCTATTATTATCCCAATAACAAAATATATGTAATTTCTTTCCATTATCTTCATTTAATTGAGAATACAAGTATTTCATTATTTGAGTATTTTTGTATTCAGCAGCTGATATACTATTTTCAACTATACTATACGATAATGGTTCTTTAATTCCAATACTAAAACTTCTATATCCACTTTTATAATCCAAATCATTACTAGATAAAGAAGAAAATAAACCTTCTTTTGTCAATCTATCCATATTTGGCATTAATTCAGCTGAATATATATCATAAGAATCTTTTTGTTCTACACCAAAGCCATTAATTAATAGTAATATATTCTTCTTCATATTTTCTTCTCCTATAATAATTATAACACATGTTTATTTATTTTTATGTTTTTTTGCGAACTTATACATTTCCATTATAAATATAATTGGAAGTGAAATAACAAATAAAATTATTAAATGTAAATTTGGAACATCATATGTTTGTAAGAATCTAGATAATACTGGTACTTCCATAACTATCATTTGTAATATTATTGTTCCAACTATTGTAAACAATACAAATTTATTTTGTTTAAATCCATTTTCAAATACACTTTTAGTTTCGCTTCTACAGTTAAGTACATGCATATTTTGAATGAATACCATAAGTGCTAACACATATCCACGAGCATGAGCAACTTCCATATGTAAGTTATTAATAAGTATATACCAAACAACAAACACAAGTACTCCAATGAATATACCACTTAAGAATATTTGCTTAACAAGTTCTTTTTCAAATAAACTTTCTTTAGTACTTCTTGGTTTTTCTTTCATTATTGTATCTGTTTCTCTTTCAAATGAAAGTGCCATGTCTTGTAGACCATCTGTTACTAAATTTAGCCATAACAATTGTATTGCTACTAAAGGCATTGGTAAATCAAATGCAATTGATAATACAAAGAATAAAACTTCAGCAAGTCCACAAGAAAGTAACATTAAACATATTTTTCTAATATTTGAGTATGCATTACGACCTTCTTCAATACCCGCAACTATTGATGAGAAGTTATCATCTATTATAATCATTTTAGCTGTTTCTTTTGCTACATCAGTACCACTTCCCATAGCAACACCAATATTAGCAACTTTTATAGCTGGAGCATCATTTACTCCATCACCAGTAACAGCTACAAACTCACCTTGACGTTGTAATGATTCAACAATTTTTAATTTTTGTAAAGGAGTAACTCTAGCAAATACCTTTTTGCCTTCAACAAATCTGTCGAACTTTTCATCATTATCTGAATAAAAATCCAAGTCACTTCCAGTAACTACCTCTTCTTTACTACTAACTATATTTAAATCTTTAGCAATCGCATAAGCAGTTAATGCATGATCTCCAGTTATCATTAATACTTTAATACCGGCAGTTTTACATTTTTTAATAGCACCCACTGCTTCTTTTCTAACTGGATCTATAAATCCAACTAATCCTATAAATGTTAAATTCTTAACATCTTTTTCAGAATATTTTTCTTTTAATGGAACATCCCCATCACATATAGCAATTACTCTGTATCCATTAGATGCTAATTCTTCATTTTGTTTTAATATTTTTTCTTTATCTAATTTTACTTTTTCTCCATCTTCATATGAATATTTACAAAAATCTAATATTACTTCTACTGAACCTTTCGCAGTACATAATACATCATTATCTATCTTATAGAATACTGCACTATATTTCTTTTCAGATTCATATGGAATATCAGAAACTTTTTTAAATTCAGAACTTTTAATCCCAAGTTTTCTTCCTAATGCAAGAAAAGCAATATCAATTGAATCTCCAAACTTATCCCATTTACCTTTTACTTTTTCAAGCATTGATTCATTATTAACTACTCCAAGTGTAGCTATATATCTAGCATTTGCTATATTTGAGTCTCCTACTGGAATAACTTTACCAACATCGTTATAACCATTTCCATCTATTTCAAATGTTTCACCATTAGACATTACTATCTTTTTAGCAGTTTGTTCATTAACAGTAAGTGTACCAGTTTTATCACTTGCAATTACTGTACAACTTCCTAAACTCTCAACTGAATTTAATTTTTTAACAATAACATTTCTTTTAGCCATTTTATTTGAGCCAATAGTCAGTGCTAATGTTAAAGAAAGAGGCAAACCTTCAGGCATAGCAGATACAGCAAGTGCAACTACCGCAAGAAATATATCCATAAAATGATATTGTTTGTAAATTAATACACAACCAATTAAAATTGAAATTCCAACAATCATTAACGTAATTTGTTTAGAAAATTTTTCCATTCTTATAGTCAACGGAGATTTACTTTCTTCAGTAGATGTAACTTTTTCAGCAATTTTTCCAACCTCTGTATCAATACCAGTTGCTGTAACAACTGCAATAGCTCTACCCGTTAAAACTGAAGTACCAGCATATATCATGCATTTCTTAGAATCATCACCAAGAGATGCAGGATCACTACTTTTAGCAACTCCAATACTTTCACCAGTAAGAACTGACTCATCAACAGTTAAATTATTTGAATTTATAATTCTAGCATCACTTGATACTTTAGTACCAGGTTCAACTATAATAATATCTCCAGGAACCAAGTATGATGAATCAATTTCATAATGTTTATTCTCACGAACAACTTTAACTTTTACTTTAATTAAATTTTTAAGAGCTTCAGAATTCTTTTCAGCCTTTATTTCTTGAACAGTAGAAACTACAGCGTCAACCATAATTATAAATATTATCGCAAGACCATCTAAGTATTCTCCAACTACAAATGATAAAATAGAAGCAACTATTAATACATATATAATAGGATCATTAATTGCACTTAAAAATATTTGTATAATACTTTTTTCTTTCTCTTTAGGAAGTTCATTTAAACCATAAGTTTTTATTCTACTTTTAACTTCTTTCTCACTTAAACCATTAAGTGAAGACTTTAATTCTTTTAATACTTTTTTAGAATCCAAATATTCAAAATCTTTTTTCATAATACCAACCCTTTATTATATAAATAATTATATAAAATTATATGCTTTTTATCAAGAAAAAGGAGCAATTAATTTGCTCCCAAAGTTACGTTAAATGTTTTTTCAGTTTTACCCCTCATAACTTTAATTTCAATCTTTTCTTTTGGTTTATATTTATATAAGTAATAACGTAATTCTGCAACACTAGTAATGTCATATTGACCTAACTTTGTAATTACATCGCCCTTTTTAATTCCAGCATCTGCACAAGGACCACCTTTAACAGCTTCTACTACTATAACACCACTTGTTACACTACTATCAATTGTTATACCTTCTTGTCTTAAATATTGAGATGATGTTGTAAAATCAGTCATACTAACGCCTAAGTATGCTCTTTGAATTTTTTCACCTTTTAATATTAAGTTTGCATACTCAATAGCATCTTCTATTGGTATTGCAAATCCAATTCCTTCTATTTCAGATTTAACAATCTTCATAGAGTTAACGCCTATAACTTCACCACTAACATTACAAAGTGGACCACCACTATTTCCAGGATTAATTGCTGCATCTGTTTGCATAACATTCATAATCCAATCATTAGTACTTGAATTTCCTATAGAAACAGCAACCATTCTATCTTTTCCACTTAATATTCCTCTAGTTACAGTTCCAGCATAATCAACACTTAATGGAGAACCAATTGTAAATACTGTATCTCCAACTTTCATTTTACTATTGTCACCAATCTTAGCAACTTTTTTAACGTAAGAAGCATCAATCTTAATAACAGCTATATCAGCATATTCATCACTTCCAATAACTGCTGCAACTATAGTTTCACCATCCATTAATTTAACTTTAATTTCTGTAGCATCCTCAATAACATGATGATTAGTTAGTATATAACCTTTTGCATCATATATAAATCCAGAACCTATACCAGCTAGTTTTGTTTTTTGATAATTTTCTACTACTACAACTGAATCATAAACATTTTCTATACCAGAAGATATTCCATTTTCAGTAACATTAACGTTTTTAACAATAGAGTCACCAGTTGATACCTGTTCTTGTACAATAGGATTTTTTTGAATATATACATACATTAAAAATGCACCAGCAAACATCGCAATCACTACACTCAATAAATAAGAACTATTATTTTTCATAGTGCCTCCTATTCCATATATGATATTTGTTTATAATTATCTGGAAATCCCATTCTATATAAAACTTTTTGAACATCTATAGAATGTAATTTAGATGATAACCACTCAATTTCATAATCTATTTCATTCATCATCATTTTAAAATCTGTATGTGTTAGCATTTGTTTCAATATAATTATCAAAGCAAATATATCATGTTTTCCATATATATATTCACCATCTACTTGTGGTATTTCTAATAACTCATGATATCTTGTATCAACAATACCTTTTTGAGTTTCATGATTATAAAGTATATCTTCATGAGCACATAAATTTCTATAATTTGAAAGTATTGATAAATAGTCCTCAAGTGCATCAGGTTCTATTCCATAATATGAAGCTATTTCTTCTCTATCTTCATCTTTTAATATAGAGAAAAGCTCGCTCATAAGTCCAAAACTTAATACTTTAACACTAACCCACATTGGTATATAACCATAATTATTTATATAGTGGCTAGTAGCTTGATGTTGATATCCATTAATTCTTATTTGTCTTTTTAATTTTCTAAGTAAATCATTAATTTGTCTACTAGTCTCTTTATTTCTATTAAAGTTATTAACATTTAAATAATCTTTTTCTTTATAACCATATTTTTTACTTAAAACATAACTAAATATAGATTTATAGTTATTTTCAACTATCAAAACATTTTTAAATATTATATTTCTAAAAAATCTATCAAAAGTAAATAATGAATATAATTCTTCAAAAGTAGAGCCTTCTACAAATCTCTTGGTACCTGTTATTAAAAATGGTGATCTATATCCATTCAAAAAGAAATAGTTTTCTCTAAGTAATATTTCTTTTGCTTTATCATAATCTTCAACTGTAAGACCTTTGCTTATTAATATTTGAATTTGTTCTTCTATAGTTTTAAATACTTTTGCTGCCACTTACTTCACTCTCCTATTATGTAATAATTATAACATTAATAATATGAATTTGAAATCAATTTTTTGATAGTTTTATTTTTTTGTGTAAAAGAAAAACTCAAATATAAATTTGAGTTTAACTTCATTACTATCTCTTACTGAATTGTGGTGCTCTACGTGCTTTCTTAAGTCCGTATTTCTTTCTTTCCTTAATTCTAGCATCACGAGTAATCATGCCATTTGATTTTAATACTGGTCTATTTTCAGCATTAGCAAGCATTAAAGCTCTTGCAATACCTAATCTAATAGCTCCAGTTTGTCCAGAAAAACCTCCACCTTTAACTACGATATTGATATCATATTTTTCTTTAGAATCAGCAAGTTCTAATGGTTGTACTAAATCCATAACTAATGTTTCATAAGGCATGTAATCTTTTACATCTTTACCATTAACAGTAATATTACCTTTTCCTGGAACTAAAGTTACTTTAGCAACGCTTCTTTTTCTTCTGCCTATTGCAGTATACTTATTTTTTTCTGCCATCTTACTTTACCTCTAATCTTTCTGGTTTTTGAGCTTCATGTTTATGTTCACTTCCAGCATAAACAAATAATTGTCTATAGATTTGTCTTCCAAGTCTATTTTTAGGAAGCATACCTTTAACAGCTCTTTCTACCATTTCAACTGGATATTTTTCTTTCATTGTTCTAGCATTTCTTTCTCTTAGACCACCTGGATAACCACTATGATTATAGTACATTTTATCATCTAATTTGTTTCCAGTTAAATTTACTTTTTCAGCATTGATAATAATAACGTTATCACCACAAGCAATATGTGGAGTATAAGTTGGTTTATGTTTACCTCTTAATACAGAAGCAGCTAAAGCAGCAACTTTACCTAAGTTTTGTCCTTCAGCATCAATAACATACCAATTATGTTTAACGTCTTCTTTTTTTAACATAAATGTTTTCATAATATATTATTTCCTTCCTTCAATTTCGATGCATACTATATTTGCAACTATAGCGATTTCTTTCCCACAGAAACTGCATCTCCATTAAAATGTACCGGGAATATTATATAAAAAGTATATTGAATTGTCAAATGTTTTTTGACATTTTTACAAATA
>CAVIUL010000066.1:0-10124 GCA_963645885.1 bacterium
GACAAATAAGTCATCATTTTTTTCTTATATTACCTGTCACTATATCTTTAAGATTATTAATTAATACTTTAAAGTATGATGCTTTCTTTACTTCTTCATTAACTATTAGATCATATTTATATTCTTTAGAGTCATAATTGAGTATTAATTCTCCTACTTTAGTACCTTTCTTTAAAGGTGCTTTTAATTTATCAAGTTCAACCTTTGTACTATAATTAACATCTCTAGTATTTTTATCAACAATTAGTTTAACATCATTATCTAAATAATAATTATACTCTTTGTTTTCACTACCACTTATATTTATTTTACCAGTGTATTCACTTTTCTTAAGTATTACTTCACTTCCATACATACTATATCCATACTCCATCATACCTATCGTATCACTACTTCTGTTATCCTTTGAACTACTTTTCATAACAACACTAATAAGTCTCATATTATTTTTATTCATAGTTGCTGTTAAACAATACCCTGCTTTATCTGTATAACCTGTTTTAAGGCCATCTATACCTTTGTAAAACTTAACAAGTTTATTAGTGTTCACTAGCCAATGATTCTCTCCAGATACTGTTATATATTCATCATATGTACTAGATATTTTTAAAGCAAGTTCATGTTTAACTAATTCTCGAGCCATTAATGACATATCATAAGCAGTTGTTTCATGTCCTTCTTCATCTAGTCCATGAGGATTCTTAAAAGTGGTATTCTTGCATCCAAGTTCTCTTGCTCTATCATTCATCATATTAACAAAATTTTCAACAGTTCCACCCAACTTTTCAGCAAGCGCAACAGCCGCATCATTTGCAGAAGCAATACCTACTCCTTTAATTAAATCTTCAACTTTAACATTACTTCCAGCTTCAACATATATTTGAGTTCCACCCATGTCCTGAGCATTTTTCGAAATTAAAACGTCATCATTTAAACTTATCTTCCCGCTTTCAAGTGCTTCCATTGTAAGTAACATAGTCATAATTTTAGTCATAGAAGCAGGTGCCATTTTCTTATCTTTATCTTTCTCAAATAATATTTTTCCAGTACTAGCCTCTACTAAAATAGCTGTTTCACTATTTTTAGCAAGACCAACTTCAGTAGCATTAACATTAAACAAAAATATCAAACTTAACAAAATAAAAAAGATTTTCTTCATACATATCACCATTAAATAATATGCAATTAAAAATCTTTTAAACTATTTACTTTCTATTTTTCTTCTACAAAACTTACAAGTACCAGTTTTTTCAGTTAACATGTTATCAGCTCCACAATAAGGACATATAACAACACTAGTATTTTTAGCCATTTCACGTTTTTCTTTCATAATTAAATCATTTTTTCTAGAAATTTCATCATTTCTTTTTTCTTGATTTGATATATAAGATTTAACATAAGATTTTGTTTTATCAACAAAAGAACTAACTATAGAAGTAATTATTAAAAATATAATTCCAACTATTATAAGTAATTTACTATATTTAATAAAATCTGTATTATATAAATTTGAATTAATTATTGTATCAAAATATGGAATAATACTAGTTTTTAAATTAAATATTTTAAATATATATTGTACTAGTTTAGGAATTAATATTATAAGTCCAATTGAAACTAGATAATAAGGAGTAGATATTCTTCTTTTATCATAATAATAAACAATATATCTAAATATTAATAAACATACTCCTAAAAAAGGAATAAAGTAAAGTGTAACTAATATTACTGGAATACTACATAATATTTTTAGTAATATGTTATCTCTCATTTTTCATCTTCCTTTTTAGAAGAATTTTCCATGAAATCTTTTACCATATTCACTTCAGGAACAGCATCAGTTAGTCTTTTTAATAACTTACTTTGACTTGTTGCACCTTCTACATTTGTATTATTAGCACCTTCCATATAATAATTAGATAAACCAGTTCTTCTTTTGATATATGTATCTACTTCTCTTAAATTTGTTACTTCTTTTTCTGTTTCAGTTTCATATGTATGTCTAGCACCTGAATTACGATATCTTCCATACATAATAAAGAAGAATATAACACCTACTGTTAAGAATAACCAACTACCATTAAAATCATCAGCAGTATACATCATTGCTAATATTCCAAGTACCTCTACTAAAAATGACATTAATATTAACTTAGGCATATGTATAGGTACACTACCCATAGTTTCTTCAGTTCTAGCATTAACAGCTACATAATGTAATACCTTCTTATCTCCTTTTACTTCTTGATAACTATAAAGCCAAACTGGTAAATATGCTGCTTTCCATTGTTGACCCTTAACATTAAATTCTTCACTAGACCAAGCAACACCTCTATCGTAATTCTTTAATGAATCATTAGCTGCAAATCTAGCTACATCTTTTGATTGAACTTTTACTAAATCTTTTAATTCATCAACATTAACATTTCTTTTTTCAGAAGTATAACCTCTCATATAATTAGAATCATATTTAACAGCATTTTCTGTATCAAATAGCATAATAGCATTTATAACATTATTAGTTTTACTTTTATCTTCATTATTTAATCTATCAGAATTAGATTCAATTGTTAAACCTTTAATAGCTAAATCAAATTCTCTTTCAACATCATATAAATCAGCATCATATCTTCTTTCTTCACTATTACCTGATTTGACTGTATAAAAACGTACTAAGTGTTCACCTTGACCAATTAATTTAGCATGACTGTTTACATCTACTATCATATATGGAAAGTATACACCCATTATATTTTCAGTAGTAAATTCTTGTCTAAATTTAGGATTAGCAAAGAACTTACGTTTACCAACGAATTTTTCTATACAAGCTTTAGCTTGATCTTTAGTTAATTTGAACGGTAAGACCACATCTGGAATAGTTCCATTAGGTATTTGTTGATTTACAGATAAAACATTTCTACACCAATGGCATCTAGCATGTGATGCTTCATTTGTATCAACAACAATTTCAGCACCACAACTAGTACACTTAAATGTTAAAACACTATTAGTATCAGCAATAATATTTTGAGCTCCTGAACCCATAATTTCACCAGTAAGGTTTTTAATATCTTCTTCCATACCAGTTATCTTCTCTGGATCAAATTCATGTCTACAATAACTACATCTTAATTTTCCAGTTTTTGGATTTAGTAATATATCTGTGGCTCCACACTTAGGACATCTATTTAATCCATCAGTTGAACCCTCATCAGTTTTAACTATCTTTACATTATTATCATTAGTATTAGGAGTAACATTCTCTAAATTATTACTCTCCATAAACTATATACCTAATAATTGTTTCTTTTTAGCATCAAAATCTTCTTGAGTAATAATACCTGCATCTAATAATTCTTTCATCTTTTTAAGTTCAGCATAAGGATCCTCTTGTGCTTGAGCAGGAGTTTCAGTTGTATTTGCAGTAGCAACACCACCTACGTTAATAAATGGATTTTGATTAGCATTTGATGGTTGTTGTACACCATTCATCATACCAGCACCAGCTTGCATTCCCATACCCATGAATGCCATACCAGTTCCACCACCATTTTCTCCAGCAGCTTGAACACCACGAGCAACTGATTGTTGCATAAATGAGTTACCTCTAGCTCCACTTAAAGCATCAGCTTTCTTAACATCACTAAGAAGTGCTTTAGTATCCGCATCATATTCAATAGATAAGATAGCAGTTTTAACAATTTCTAAACCTCTATCACTCTTCCATTGATAAGCATCTTCTACAGCTTGTGCCATAGATTGAGCAAATCCAATTTGATCTCCTTGAATCTTAGCAATTCTATTTCCTTTACTAGGATCATTTGTATAATTAGAAAATGCACCTGATAAAGAACCAACTACTTCATTAAACAATTGAGTAGCAGCATCATTATCCATATCAGCAAAATCAAATACTTGAGCATCTTCTGTTAAATATTTTTGTGGTACAAAGTTTTTAACAAATAATAGTGGATCTACTATTTTTAATGCATAAGTACCTCTAGTAACAGCTCCAACTTGAGCATTTAAATATGCATCATCCCAATAAATTTCTGATTGAGTTCCAAATTTATTATTTGGTATTTCTTTTAAATTTACATAGAAAGCTAATTGTTGACTAGTAGCTTGTCCACCAAATTTAAATCTTTCCCAAGATGTTCCAATAGTTGATGATAAAATTCCATCACCTGCAAACATACTTCTTGAGTTAGGATCATCTGACTTAAATTCAAATCCTCCTGGTTCTGCAATTAAACCTGTAATTTGTCCATCTTGCATTGTAATTAATGCTGTACCTTCAGGAACGATAATTTTACTACCATTAGTAATTACATTATTTTGTCCTTTATAGTTTTCTCCTACACCAGCATTAGTACCTTTAGGTACTGCTCTAAATAATCCTGCTGTTGCTGGAACACCTTTCATAGGTTCATAAAAATCCAACCATTGGTCAGCAAAAGTGGCGCTCATAGCACCTGAAAATGCTTTAATAAATCCCATAATCATACCTCTCTTCTCTAGCATTTTTTTCTAAATTAAGTATAAAATAAAAGATATATCTTACTTATACTTCATCTATCATTACAATTATATCATAAATATATTTTTTTTATCTACAAAAAAAGACATATCATTTAGATATGCCTTTAAATATTATTCATTATTATGATTTTTAGTAATCTTTTTAACTACTTCAGTAGCATCTGCACTTTTACCTTTTATAGCTTCTAATACCTCAATTGGTAAACAGAATATAATTGTATTTGATTGATCACTACTTATATCATTAATAGTTGATAATGTTCTTAAATGCATAGCTCCAGGAGTTGATGCCATAGTTTCTGCAGCAATAACTAAGTTTTTAGATGCTTCTACTTCACCTTTAGCTTTAGTAAGAATTGCTTCTTTTTCACGTTCTGCTTCAGCAGCTTTAGCAATTACTCTCTTCATTTCTTCAGGAAGACTAACATCTTTAAGTTCAACATTTTCTACTTTAATTCCCCATGGATCTGTAGCTTCATCAATTATCTTACAAATTTCTGTAGATATCTTTTCTCTTTCACCTAAAAGTTCATTTAAAGATACACTACCTACTACATTTCTCATAGTAGTTTGAGCAAGTTGACTAACTGCATAATAGAAATTCTCAACTTCTAAAATAGCTTTAGACGCATCAAATATCTTATAGTAAATAACAGCATTTATTCTAACTGAAACATTATCTTTTGTAATAGCATCTTGTTCTGGAACATCTACTGCTTTAGTTCTTATATCAATTTTCTTATATGATTGAAATATTGGTAAAACTACATTCCAACCAGGTTGCATGATACTACTAAACTTACCACAAGTAAATTTAACTCCTCTTTCATATTCATCAATTTGAACAATACTTCTTAGTAATGTAATTACTACAATTACTACTATAACCCAAAATAACCAATTCATAAGTTACCACCTTTCTTAACATTATTATATTATAAATATAGGCAAAACAAAAGAAGTTATTCACTAACTTCTTCATTTTTACATTCTTTATTAATTGTATAATCATTAAGTATAAGTCCTTTAGATACAACTATACTTTGAATACACTTTTCATCATATTTTTTAGAGTCTTCTATATATTCATCTTTAACAAGTTCTTTGATATATATTATAGTAGCATTAGCAACAGATAATTTAATGTTATTATCTTCAATATAATGATTAGCTGCACTTCTAAGTTCTCTTTCTATTTTATTGTCTTCAAGATTAAGTCCTAGTATTACAAGCATTCCACAAATCATTACTACTAAACTACCCCAATTTATCATTATGTTTTTACTCATTAAAAATCATTTTCGCTTTCATAACCAGTAGTTGTATATTTAGGACATTTTATATATGAAACATATACAACGTTTCCACCTGAAGATGTTATAACTTTAGCATACCCTGAACAACTTCTATTCTTTTCATCAGTTAACGCTGTCATATAACCATTAGATACTAATGTTGATGTTCTAACAATTACAATATCTTCTGAAGAATCACTATAATTTTCAGCATAATATTTTTTAGCAGCTTCAACTACTTTTCTTTCAAGTGGCTCATAAGAATATACTTCTTTTTCTTCTGTATCAGGTTTTATTAAAGCATCAGGATTTTCTCCTAAAAGTCCTAATCTATTAAGTCCTATCGTAGCTATTACTAAACAAAATAAGAACATTAAAATATATAAAAGTTCTGCTCTTAATCCCCATCCATTTTTATTCATATTTATCACCTACCTAAATTATATATCATAATTATTATTTTTTCTATAACAATTCTTCTATTTTACTTCTAACTTCTTCATCTTTAACACTTGTTAATAACTCTTTTATTTTATTATTTCTATCATTTATTTTAAGTATTTCTTCAAACTTAGTAAGTTTACTAGTTATTTGATTTAAATATTTTGATGCATAACTTCTACTAACTTCGTATAAGTCTGCTATTTCACCAAGACTATAATCTTCAAAATAATAGTATTCAAAATAGTTTCTTTCTTTTTCATTAAGTAATTCTTTATATATAAGATATAAATTTACTATATATTCTCTTTCTATCATTAGAACTCCTTAAATAATCCATATATATATTTTTCAATATCAAATGGTATTAAATCAGTTTCTTTTTCACCAAGTCCTACAAACTTAACTGGTATATTCACGAGTTCTTTAATAGCAAGTACTATACCACCTTTAGCAGTACCATCAAGTTTAGTAAGAACTATTCCTGTAATATTTGTTATTTCTTTAAAACTCTTAGCCTGTGCTATACCATTTTGTCCAGTAGTAGCATCTATAACAAGTAATGTTTCAACTGGATTACCAGGTAATATTTCATTAATAACTCTATTCATCTTTTCAAGTTCTTTCATTAAATTAACTTTGTTTTGAAGTCTACCAGCAGTATCTACAAGTACTAAATCATATTTTTCTTCTTTAGCTTTTTTAAGTCCGTCATACATAACAGCAGAAGGATCCTTTCTATCATCTCCATAAAAAGATACTCCTATTCTTTCTGCCCATTCATTTAATTGATTAACTGCTCCTGCTCTAAAAGTATCACCAGCAATTAACATTATTTTCTTTCCTTCATTCTTAAACTTATTAGCTATTTTAGCAATACTAGTAGTTTTACCAACACCATTAACTCCAACAAAAAGTACTACGTTAGTTTCACCTTCTTTAAGATTAAGTTTACTTGATAAGATATCATCCCCTACATAAATCATAAATAGCTCATCAACTATTACTTCTTTTAAATATTCAAAGTCAGTAATGTTTTCACTTTTAACACGTTTTTTAAGTCTATCAACAAAATCCATAACAGTGTTAACACCAATATCAGCAGTAATTAATATCTCTTCAAGTTCATCATAAAAGTCATCACTTATTTTAGTATATTTAATTCCTAATAAAGAAAGTTTGCTAACAAAATTATCACGACTCTTAGAAAGACCTTCAACATACTTCTCAGTTTCTTTGGCTTCTTCTATCTCTTCACTTTCTTCATTATTATCTATTTCTTCTTCATTAATTTTTTCTTTAATTTCTTCTTGTTTATTAAAAATATTTTTAATTTTACTAAAAAATCCCATCTTCATCACCTAATTGCTATTATACCATATAAAATCCCGATAACTAGACAAAACTTAATTTTTTTGATATAATCTATAAATACAAATTGACTTTTCGAAGGGATGATGAAATGAATAGTAAAAATAACGAGACTTTAGTCTGTGCGTTAGGTGGCTTAGGCGAAGTTGGTAAAAATATGTATGTTGTTATGCATGAAGAAGAATTATTTATAATAGATTGTGGAGTTATGTTTCCAGAAGATGATTTAATGGGAATTGACTATGTACTTGCTGATTATAATATTCTTAAAACAATGCAAAACAAAATTAAAGGTTTAATTATAACACATGGTCATGAAGATCATATTGGTGGTATACCATTCTTACTTCAAAATATTAATATACCTGTTATATATACACCTAATATCGCAGGAAAACTTATTAAGAATAAACTTGAAGACAGAAATATACCTTGTCCTAAAATGGTAACTGTTAATGAAGAATTATATATTAGAACTAAACATTTTAGTGTTGAGTTCTTCACAACTACTCACTCTATACCAGATTCATTTGGTATGGCTATACATACTCCAAATGGAACTATAGTAGAAACAGGAGATTTCAAAATAGATTTAACTCCTATCGGACCAGTTGCTAATATGGGTAAAATGGCTGCTATTGGAAATGATGGTGTTACACTACTTATGAGTGATTCAACTAATGCATTAACTCCAGGTTTCTCAGCAAGTGAATCAGTAGTAGACGAAGCACTTGGTGAAATATTCGCAGCAAACACTGAATCAAGAATAATATTAGCTACATTCGCAAGTAACATCTATAGACTTACTCACATCGTAGAAACTTGTAAAGAAAACAATAGAAAAATTGCAGTATTTGGTCGTAGTATGAATACAAATATTGAAATAGCTATAGAATGCGGTTACATAAAAGATAAAGATATATTTATAACAAGCGATGAAGCTAATAAACTTCCACCATCAAAAGTATGTTTACTTTGTACAGGTAGTCAAGGAGAACCTTTAGCTGCCCTATCTCGTATCGCAAATGGAAATGATAGAAATATAACTCTTATGAAAGATGATACTGTTATATTCTCAAGTTCACCAATACCAGGTAACTCAATGTCAATTAATAGAATCATCAATAAATTATATTTAAAAGGTGCTAAAGTTTATACTAACACTAGTGAATATGATGTACACACAAGTGGACACGCAAAACAAGAAGAATTAAAATTATTATTAAGACTTATACGTCCTAAATATTTTATGCCAATGCATGGTGAATATAGAATGTTAGTTGCACACACTGACTTAGGAGTACTTTGTGATATACCAAGAGAAAATACATTCGTATGCAAAAATGGTGACGTAATGGCTCTTAAAGATGGAGTTGTTTATAGAAAAGGTTCTATTCCAATAAATGATATATATGTAGATGGAAGCAGAATTGGAGACGTTGGTGTTTCAATAATAAAAGATAGAAAAATAATGTCAACAGACGGAGTACTTATAGTTATATTAAATATAGATTTAGTTAACAAAAAACTATTATTAGAACCAAATATAACTACAAGAGGATTCGTAGTAGTAAATGATAATCAAGATTTAATTAAGAAAATACAAGATAAAACAAATATAATCGCACTAAACGAACTTGAAAAAGATAACTTCAGTCTAACAGACTTAAAAAATAGAATTATCTTAGAAATAAATTCATATGTTATAGAATTAACTGGTAGAAGACCAATTATAATTCCAATGATATTAACAACAAAAGAAAACTTGAATAACAATTAATTCAAGTTTTTTTATTTTATAAGTTTTCTTTCAAAACTAATAGTATCTTTATCATCAAAATTTATATAATCAACAGAAAGATTAGCGGCCCTACCTTCTTCAAAGTCAATATTTCCAACTAAGAATCCTCTATTAACAATAGTATATGCATTAGATGGAAGATCAGCAAGAGTCGGTACTCTAAATATCGCATACTTTCCATCAAAGAAACATTTATATTGATGACTATGTCCAAAGAAATTTAAAAGTACTGTTGAGTCTTCAACTTCATTTAACAATCTAGATATTTCATGTTTTAAAGAGATATATTCTTCTTTAGTTTTTATATATGAACTTCTATATCCTGTAACAATGAAATCTTTTCTCTCATGTAGAGAATCTGAAATATCAAATCCATTAATAACTATAGGAAAAGCATCATGATTACCAAGTAACATTACATTAGTAATACTTTCATCATATGGATAGTCTTCAATAACATGATTCACTTGAGCTTCAACATTCATATACTTTCTTTTGCAACGTCTATAATTAGCATAACTTCCTTCAATTAAATCACCAGCATGAAATATATATTTAATACCATGCCTTAATGCATAATCATAAACTTCTTTTAAATAATCAAAATTTTCATATTTACTTCCAAAATGAGTATCACTTATAACTATAAATTTAAAGTTATCACTAACATCTAA